>JAVBXV010000441.1 GCA_030824405.1 Anaerolineales bacterium
CAGATTCCACCCCCATCAACGCAAGTGAATTTCCAAGCACAGCCGAATACGAATGGCAGCCCATCGCCAGCGGACTCGACCGCCCCGTAGACATTCAACCCGCAAATGACGGAACAGGCCGATTATTCATCATCGAAAAATATGGCGTCATCCGCACCTATGAAAATGGACAGTTGCTCAACGACCCCTTCCTAGACATCGCAGACCGCGTGGACGACAGCGGCAACGAAATGGGCTTGCTTGGTTTGGCATTCCACCCCAATTACGAAGAAAACGGATATTTCTACGTCAACTACACAGGCGATGGCGGCAACACGCGCATTTCACGCTTTCAAGCCAGCGGCAACTTCTCAGACCCCAACAGCGAAACCGTCCTGCTGGTCATCGAACAGCCATTCTCGAATCACAATGGCGGAGCAGCGGCATTTGGCCCAGACGGTTATCTCTACCTCGGCCTCGGTGATGGCGGCCTCGCTGGTGACCCAAACAAGAACGGCCAGAACACCGAAAGCCTGCTCGGCAAGATCCTGCGCATTGACGTGGACAGCGGCGATCCCTATTCCATCCCATCAGATAACCCGTTCGGGAATGAAGTCTGGGCATACGGCCTGCGCAATCCCTGGCGCATCTCCTTTGACCGCGCCACTGGCGATCTCTGGATCGGTGACGTGGGACAGGGAGATTGGGAGGAGGTTGACTACCTCTCCGCGGGTACACCTGGCGGCGCAAATTTTGGCTGGAGCATCATGGAAGGCAATCACGACTATGATGGTGCAGCCCAGCCAGGCCTGCTCCTGCCTGCCGCAGAATACAGTCACTCCTCGGGAGATGGCTGCTCCGTCACTGGCGGATATGTCTACCGCGGAGCCATGCCCGAATGGAACGGCATCTATCTCTACGGAGATTATTGCACAGGCTATGTCTGGGGGTTGATCCTCTCCAATGGCAGCTGGCAAAATCAACGTCTGTTTGAAGCGGGAGTCACCATCACGACCTTCGGGCAGGACGAATCTGGTGAGCTATATTTTGCCAGCGATAACGGCAATATCTATCACCTTGCAAAAAAATAAGGACATCTCACATCCTAAATAGGCACTTTGTCATTTCAAATAATGACGCCTGTCACTGGCATGACAGGCGTTTCTATTTTAAACTGGAGGCATAGAGTCAGGAGTTCGATATGGCAGAAAAAAATTGGCAAATTGAACAGATCAAGCATTGTGAGCACGTTGGTCATGAAGTTGCGATCGAGAACGAACTTGTATTCCCCGCCGACCACCTGCCCGATCAACCGCCCCACATTATTGCACACCGCTGTTCCAACGCGATCGAATGTAACATGATGGTGGAACACCCAGTCTGCGACCTGTGCGGAACAAACCCTGACGTTGACCCTGTGTAATTGAGCGACCGAAAGTTGCTCTTCCAAACTCTCTCCTCCCTCTGAGTTGGTCTATTGGCTGCACCGCGTGCGAACGCGGTGTATGCCGTTAAAAGGCACATGTCGTTGCGAGGTGGTGCTTTTCCACCGAAGCAACCTTCTTGCACATGTCGGAGATTGCTTCGGCACGAAGAGCAAGAGCGTGCCTCGCAACGACATCTAAAATTCCAACAAAAATTCTTTCACGCTTTCATCTGCTGGTTTTTCTTTGATCTGCTTCGGCGTCCCCACTTGTTTCAATTTACCATCCACGATCACAGCCACACGGTCACCGACCTGCGCGGCTTCCTTCAAGTTATGCGTAACAAAAATTGTTGTGCGATGATCCTGTGATAATAAATTAGACAAGTCTTTTAACAACTGCGCCCGCGTTGGGGGATCGACAGCCGAAAAAGGTTCATCCATCAAAAGCAATTCGGGATCAAGAACAAACGCCCGCGCCAGGCTGACTCTCTGCGCTTCGCCCCCTGAAAGTTGACCTGCCCGCCGTCCGAGAAGGGATGCTACGCCCATGGCTTTGCTCCACCTATCCACCCGTGTATGTATCTCATCCTTATCGGTGCCGCGAAATTTCAACCCGAGCGCAATATTATTGGCAACGCTCATATCCATCAGCAGAGGGTCTTGAAAGACGAACGATATTTTGCGGCGATATTCAAGATCATCCATTTGAGAAATTGGCTCACCATTAAACATCATCTGCCCGCGCACAGGTTTAATGAGACGCGCCAACGCCAACAGCAGCGTGCTTTTACCCGCGCCATTTGGCCCAACAATGGCAAGCGTCTCACCTCGCTCAACTTGAAGCGCATCGATGGTCAACGCATCGCGTCCATTGCGCTGGATGAGTAGATCACGAATGGAAATTAATTCACTCATCGCTTGTTCCCTTTTTGCTGGATCAATGTCAACGCGAGGTTGATCATATACGTGAGGATAAGCAGCAAAGCTGATAGAGCCAGCGCCATTTCAAATTCACCTTTTGAAGTTTCCAGCACAATGGCAGTGGTCAACACCCGCGTTTGCCCTCTGATATTTCCACCAACCATCATCGAAGCACCCACTTCAGAAATGACCGAGCCAAAGCCCGCCATCAGCGCCGCTAATAAAGGCAGGCGTGCCTCACGCCACAACATCCAGATCATCTGCGGACGGGATGCACCCAGCCCGAGTAGTTGCTGTTGCAGGCGCGGGTCCAAGGCGGCCAGTGCCGCGGCGGTAAGCCCCATCACCACAGGCGCGGAGATGACCGTCTGCGCGATGATGATCGCAACTGGAGTGTAGATCAATCTCAATCCACCCAGCGGACCGCTGCGCCACAAGGTCATTGCCACCACGAGACCCACAACCACTGGCGGCAAGGCCATGCCCGTGTTGACAATACTCAAAAGAAACGAACGCCCGCGAAAATTACCCAACGCGAGCCATGTACCGAATGGCAGGCCGATCAGCAGGCTGATCAGGGTTGCGATTGCCGAAACTTGCAAGGAAAGAATCGTGATCTCAAAAATTTCCATAAATATTATGTATTCCTACTCTGCATCTGGAAAGAATAATGGCTCATTATATTCATCCACACCAAATTCACGAATGATCTGTTGTCCCTGAGGCGAGGTGATGAAATCGGCAAAGGCGCGCGCACCCTTCAAATTGATCTGCGGCCATCTTTCAGGGTTGACCGTGATCACATGATAAATGTTCAGAAGGGAAGAATCACCTTCCACCAGAACCGTCAAATTGACATTGGCTCGATAGGCGAGAAAAGTGCCGCGGTCTGTGAGCGCATACCCATCTTTTGCATCTGCGATCGATAACGTTGCACCTTGTCCCTGCCCTGTTTCTAAATACCAGGGTTGACCCACGGGGCTGAGCCCCGCCTGCTTCCAAAAATTCAACTCTTTGACATGCGTACCTGATTCATCGCCACGTGAAACAAAGATCGCTTGAGTTTGGTAAATGGACTTCAAGGCTTCGACAGGATTTTTTTCTTTTATGTTCGCAGGGTCTTGAGCAGGCCCCACCACCACAAAGTCATTATGCATCACGAGGCGGCGGTCAACGCCAAAACCCTGCTCCATGAAATCTTCTTCAGCAGACGGCGAATGCAGCAGGATCACGTCTGCATTGCCCTCTTCGGCGATCTTAAGCGCCTGCCCAGAACCTGTTGATACCAGTTGAACAGAATAGCCTGTCTCGTCTTCAAACACTGGCAGAAGCACATCCAACAAACCTGAATCCTGCGTGGAGGTTGTGGAAACAAGCAGTAAATTTAAATTGGTGGAGTCTGCGCCGCACGCTGTTGGACTTATCAGAAATACGATCAATATCAGAACTAAAACTTTTTTCATTCAACTCCGAAAAGAAAAGGGGCGACTGTATCAGCCGCCCCTTTTATCGGGTTGAATTATAAGCCTAAGTCTGCGTCGGTTTTATCAGCATCGGGGTAGAAGAGCGGCTGGCCGAATTTATCCATGCCGAATTCTGCGATGACAGCTTGTGTGGCGGGGTCGGTGATGAATTTGGCGAAGGCGATCGCGCCATCGTAATTAACTGCGGGCCATTTCTCAGCGTTGACCGTGATGACGTGATAGACATTCAACAGAGCGTTGTTGCCTTCAAGCAAGATCTCAAGTTGAAGATTATCTTTGTTGGCAAGATAGGTAGCGCGGTCAGTGAGGATGTATGCGCCCTTTTCAGAAGCAACCGTGAGCGATGCGCCCATGCCCTGACCTGTTTCAAAGAACCATTCAGGTTTTTCGGCGGCTGGGTCAACTGCGGCTTTGGTCCAGAAGCTGACTTCTTTTTTGTGTGTGCCAGAGTCATCGCCGCGAGAAACAAATGGAGAGGCGGTATTGTAAATGGCAAGGAAAGCATCCTTGGGACCAAGGTCTTTGATGCCAGCAGGGTCTGCGGCAGGGCCGACGATGATGTAGTCATTGTGCATGACGAGCATGCGATCTGTGCCGAAGCCGCCTTCCATGTATGTAACTTCGGAGGCAGGCGCGTGGACGAGAAGTACATCTGCGTTGCCTTCTTCGCCCATCTTGAGCGCTTCACCCGTACCGACTGCGATGGTCTGCACGGTGTAACCTGTTTGTTCTTCGAACATGGGTACAAGCACATCCAGCAAACCCGAATCTTGTGTGGAGGTGGTGGTGGCAAGAATCAAGTTTGGATTGGCGGGTGCGGTGGCAGGCACTTCGGTTGCAGGTGCTTCAGTTGCAACAACTGCCTCGGTAACGGGAGCAGTTGTCGGGGCGGCTGAGGCGCACCCAGTCAACGCGATGGAGAGGACGAGTAGCAGAGTCAAAAAGATATTGCGTGGTGTGTGTTTCATATTTCTATCCTTATAGATTTTTTTACTTCAACTAAGAATAAACTTAATTGAAAATGCAAAACAAAAAAAACAGGCAGGCTGTTATACAGAAACCTGCTCCCCGCTGTGGGATGCGTTGTAGCCCGTCAGCGTGTTGAGTCCGCTGCGGAAAGCGGATGTTTGTAGATAATCGAGCAGGGGTGAAAGTGTCTTTTCATTTTCACGCGGCAGAATGAGATCGTAACGTTCTTCAAACAGCGGAATGAAATCGAGTCCGTGTTGATGCGCGGCGGCTTGCAAGCCGATGGACACATCTGCTTTTTTCTCGGAGATCAGCACGGCGGCTTCACTGTGAGTTTTGACCGAGTTGCCATATCCTTTTATCAGCGCTGGATCGATCTCTTGTTTTTTGAGTTCCGCATCAAGCCACAAGCGTGTACCAGAGCCTGCGTTGCGGTTAATGAATTTTACATTTTCACGTGCAATATCTGAAATCTTTTTGATGCCTTTGGGATTGCCCGTTGCAAGCAGAAGCCCCTGTGTGCGGTGAGCCAGTGTGACCAGCTCCACATTGCGATCGGGGAAGAGATGCCGAACGGTGGGCGTGTTGTATTCGCCTGTTTCATCCAAAATATGCGCGCCTGAAATTTGACAGAGTCCCTGACGCAGGTTAACCAATCCGTCCAGCGAGCCGACAGGCAGACTTAACATGGTGACATGTTTGCTGAGATGCTCGGCGATCTCTTCAAGCGCCAGATCGTGACTGCCTGAAAAGATGATGGCGGGTTTTTTGCTTTTGGGCAGAACGATCTCCTGTAAAAAGAAAGCGCCGCCTTTGGCACGATAGAATTTTTCAGTTACCTTCCCCGTTCTGCGGATCTCACTGACCTCGATCAAGTCTGCAGATTCAAGCGTCAGAATATGATGTCGCACCCACGCGGGAGACTGTTTCAAGGTCCGCGCGAGATGCGTGAGTGTGGCGGGGGTATCCATCAACAGGCGCAAAATCTCCATGCGGCGGGAATCTGCCAGGAGCTTGATCTTATCAAAAGATTGAATAGGTTGAACTGTTTTCATGGGAGCTCTCAAATAAGGAAAAACTTAATAAGAGTCTACAAGTAAAACCTTTCTGAGTCAAGCGGAATTTTTATTTGACATTCCCATACCGCCATGTTATAAAACTTAAACAATTTACGGATATGCTCATCCAGAGAGGCAGAGGGACCGACCCTTTGAAGCCTCGGCAACCGTTCAAGCGGTGCCAACTTCGGCGCAGAAAAAATATTCCTGCGAGAGATGAGAGATGACTATATTCATGTCGCCTCTCACAATGAGAGGCGTTTTATTTTTTGTCATTGCAAGAGAAGCATTGACGTGGAGAATTCAATATGGAAATCGGCGAGACAATTTATGTAACTACGCGTGAAGAATTCCGCGAGTGGCTTGAGAAGAATCACAAGACCTGCAAAGAGATCTGGTTGATCCAATACAAGAAGTTCACGAACAAACCTTCCATCCCGTATGTGGAAGCGGTGGAGGAAGCCATTTGCTTCGGCTGGATCGACGGTTTTGAAAAAGGCATGGACGATCAACGCTACGCTAAACGCTTTTCGCCGCGCAGAACCAAATCCCTGTGGACGGAAGTAAACATCGAGCGTGCTCGCAAAATGATCGAAGAAGGCAAGATGACCGACGCGGGACGGGTGACATTGCCGAAGGGCGTGTAAATATGCACGAAGATATTTTGAAGATTCAGCAGTTGATCGCGCGCTTTGCGAACTCGTTCGATGTCAAAGCCTGGGACGAGTTACAGGCTTGCTTCACCGAATCACTTTACACAGATTATTCCGACTTGCGTGGTTCACCGCCAGAGACCATCTCTGCCAGTGAGTATGTAAAATCACGCCGCGAAACATTGGATCATCTGAAACTGCATCATCTGGTCAGTAATTACGAAACAGATTTTCCCGACGCGAATTCCGCCACCTGCCGCGCTTCGATGGTCGTCTGGCGAAAGACGGACGTGGAGGATTTCATCACACACTGCGTCTATATTTTCCAATTGATAAAATTGAATGGCAGTTGGAAGATCAGCGGCATTACGCAAAAGGTTTTGTGGAGCGAAGGGACTTCGTCCATTCATAAAGGCGTGAAGTGAATTGTCCAGAATGCGGCGCGTCCGAATATCTATGCAAAACACGTTTCGATGAATTTCTCGTTTTAGAATTCACAGACGCGGGTTATGGCGCTGTCCACCATTTGACCGTAACCGCGTACATGCTCCAGCACTCCAGCAAGTTGACCCGTGATGGCTGGCTCCACATGCGACAGTTATTGAGAGAGTTTCTCGTCGAAAATAAGCCGCCCGAACACGTCCGCAAGCAAAACAGGGACTTGGTAGACAGCGGCAAGCGCACCTTCAAGATCAAATCACGAGATGGATTACCTGTTATAAATAAATCCGCATGGACGAAAACGATTCTCGATGTCCGCACGGAGAATGCGGAAGTTTATTGCGCAGATGTGACTGCTTGGGCGAGGGCCGTGTTGGATGAGGTGCAAGGATTGAAAGTCTGAACGATGATTGCGAAGAGATAAGGAGTAACTTATGTCGAATAAACGTGAAGCAAAATTATGGCGAGAAATAAGTTGGCGAGACCTTCTTTTAGCCGTTTTTGTAACAATTGCATTAATAATTGGATATTTTTATGTTGCTAGGTTGGATTTACTAGAAAATGTAATAAGAGAATTCCTGTTGAGCATTATTTCTAATTTAATTCCTACGCCATTGCTTTTCATAATAGCATACATTCTTTTTCACAAGTTGGAAGAATTGCGTTCAGAAAGAGATGCTGATGAAATTGCAGATAAAGTGGTATTAAGGCTAATTGAAATTGCAAAGATTCAAACGAGTACTACAGGAGAAAATACTAATTTTTTGGAAGGTCTGCCTGAAATTAGTGACTTATATTTGAAAATAACTCATGAACTTGAAATAACCAAAAAAGCCTTTGATTACAAATCGAAGCAACAGAAATTGGTTATTGAATTTACTAACCGTGGAAGTAATGTGATTCAGATGAAGAAAATAACTTATTCAGATATGACATTTGGATTGCCAAAAGCTATGTTGTCAAAGAGTTACAGAGTAGATGAGGGACGTGACTATCTAATCCCTGTAGATAATAGCCAGGCTGAAATTTTGCCAGATGGTAAATATACTATCAATATACTTCTTGATGGTAAACACGATGCAGATAAGATAAATGCATGGGTAGGGAAATGGGGCTATCTACATCTTGAACTTATATATGGTACTGACACAGAAAATGTACAATATAGTATTTAATACTAAGGAATCGGAGATTTTATGACCCAACAAAAACACACCAACCGCCGCTACCTCGACGCCCTCGAAAAGAAAGTCCTCGTTTTCGACGGCGCAATGGGAACAAGCCTACAACTGCAAAACCTCACCGCCGAACATTTTGGCGGCGAGCAATATAACGGATGTAACGACTACCTCGTCATCTCGTATCCTGAAGCCGTGGAAAAAGTCCACCGCTCCTTCCTCGAAGTCGGCGTGGACGTGCTCGAAACCGACACCTTCCGTTCGAATCGTTTGACGATGCAGGAATACAAATTGCAAGACCGCATCGCCGAGATCAACATCGCCGCCGCGTCCCTCGCGCGTAAACTTGCGGATGAATACGGCACCAAAACTGGTCAGCCCCGCTTCGTCGCTGGCTCCATCGGACCTTCGGGCAAACTTCCCTCCACCAATGATCCCGAACTTTCAAACATCGCCTACGATGAGTTGATCGATATTTTCCGCGAGCAGGCTGTCGCGCTCATTCAAGGCGGCGTGGACGTTCTTTTAATTGAAACTTCGCAGGACATCCTCGAAGTCAAAGCCGCCATCACGGGCATTCACAATGCTTTCGCTGAGACTCAGCAATATTTGCCGATCCAGGCTCAGGTCACGTTGGATACGACGGGCCGCATGTTGCTCGGCACCGACATCAACGCATCCCTCGCGATCCTTGAAGGCATGGGCATCGATGTCATCGGCCTCAATTGTTCCACAGGCCCCGAGCACATGCGCGAGCCCATCCGCTTCCTCGGCGAAAATTCCACGCTGCCCGTTTCGTGCATTCCAAACGCTGGCCTTCCGCTCAACGTCGATGGGCAGGCCGTTTATCCGCTTGAGCCCGAACCGTTCGCGAATGACTTGTATGAATTCGTAACCAAACATAATATTTCCATCGTAGGCGGATGTTGCGGCACGACGCCTGAACATCTTAAACTGCTGGTTCAAAAACTGGATGCGCTTCCACATCCCAAGCGACCGACTCATTCTACGCCTCAGCTTGCCTCTGCCATGTCAGCTATTTCTATGCGACAGGAACCCGCCCCAACTTTGCTTGGCGAAAGATGCAACGCGCAAGGCTCACGTAAATTCAAACGCCTTCTGCTCGAAGAAGATTACGATGGCATTTTGGAAATTGCACGCGAACAAGTTGTAGGCGGTGCGCACGCTTTGGATATTTCAGTAGCCGTCACCGAACGTGCCGATGAAGGCGAACTCATGCGCAAGGTCATCAAGAAATTGGCGATGGGCGTAGACGTGCCGCTCGTGATCGACACCACCGAGTTGGACGTAATGGAAATTGCACTGCAAACTGCGCCTGGGCGTTGTCTCATCAACTCCACGCATCTTGAATCTGGCCGCGCAAAAGCCGATAAGATTTTCGATCTCGCCAAAAAATATAACGCCGCTGTCATCGTCTTAACCATTGACGAAGATGGCATGGCAAAGACCGCACAGCGCAAACTCGAAGTAGCACAACGCATTTATGACATCGCCGTCAACGATCACGGACTCAAGCCCGAAGATTTGGTCTTCGATGACCTCACCTTCACCCTCGCCACTGGCGACGTTGAATTTGTAGACTCTGCCAAAGAAACCATCGAAGGCATTCGACTCATCAAAAAGAATCTACCTGGCGTAATGACTTCGCTGGGTGTCAGCAACTTATCTTTTGGTCTTGCCCCGCAAGCCCGCCCAGCACTCAACTCGGTCATGTTGTATTACTGCGTGCAAGCAGGCTTGGACATGGCTATTGTCAACCCCACACACGTCAAACCCTATGCCGAGATCGACGCCGAAGAACGCACCCTGTGCGAAGACCTGATCTTCAACCGCCGCGAAGATGCGTTGCAACGTTCCATTCAATACTTTGAAACCGTCGCTGTCTCAAACGAATCCACAGTGGCAGACCCCACCGAAGGCATGACCCCCGAACAAAGATTGCACTGGTGCATTCTTCACCGCCACAAAGAAGGCGTCGAAGCGGATATTGATACCATCATCAATCGCGGCTACATCTGGAATGAATCCCTGCCCAATAATGGCGCAGATGTCAGCCCCGCACCCACGAAACATGAAATTGCAGTTTACACACTGAACAATGTTTTGCTCCCTGCCATGAAAGAAGTTGGTGACAAATTCGGCGCGGGCGAATTGATTTTGCCCTTCGTATTGCAATCCGCTGAAACGATGAAGAAGACCGTTTCGCATCTTGAAAATTATCTCGAAAAAGTGGAAGGCGTCACCAAAGGCACAGTCGTCATCGCCACTGTCTACGGCGATGTGCATGACATCGGCAAGAATTTGGTCAAGACCATTCTCGCCAACAACGGCTACACCGTCATCGACCTCGGCAAACAAGTCCCCGCGGAAACGATCATCACAGAAGCGGTCAAAGCCAACGCCACCGCAATTGGACTTTCCGCTTTGCTGGTTTCCACTTCCAAGCAAATGCCGCTCATTGTCAACGAAATGCACCGTCGTGGACATAAGATCCCGATCCTGATCGGCGGCGCGGCTATCAACCGCCGCTTCGGCCGCCGTATCCTCTTCGCAGAAGATGGCAACGCCTATGAGCCTGGTGTCTTCTATTGTAAGGATGCCTTCGAAGGTCTCGACACCATGGACGCGTTGATCGACTCCGCCCGCAAACCTGCCATGCTCGAACAACTCCGCAAAGACGCAGACATGGAAATGAACCGCGCTTCGCAAACTCCCGAACATCGCAAGACCGAAGGCACCCGCTCAGATATTGTCCCTGCGCCGATTCCATTGCCTGCCAAACTTGGCCAGCGCATTGTCAAAGATATGCCGCTGGAAATGGTGCTCAAACATCTCAACATCAATGAACTGTATCGCCTCTCATGGGGCGCGAAGAACACCCACGGCGCAGAATGGGACAAGATGAAGAAAGACTTCGACGCCCGTCTCGCCAAAATGACAAAAGAAGCGCTCAAAGATGGCTGGCTCAAACCGCAAGCCGTCTACGGCTACTTCGCCTGTCAGGCAGATGGCGATGATCTGATCATCTACGAAAATACCGAGAATAAAAAAGAGATCGCGCGCTTCAACTTCCCGCGCCAGCCTTATGACGATCATCTTGCGCTTTCAGATTACTATGCCACCGTTGAGTCAGGTCAAATGGACGTGGTCGCCCTTCAAGTCGTCACCGTTGGTCTCGAAGCCACCGAAAAATTTGAAAAGATGCAAGCTGCCAACGATTACACCGAAGCCTACTTCACACACGGCCTCGCCGTCCAAACTGCCGAAGCGACCGCCAATTATCTGCACGAGCATATCCGCCGCGAACTTGGTCTCGCCGAAGAGCAGGGCAAACGTTATTCATGGGGCTACCCCGCCATTCCCGAACTCGAAGATCATTTCAAAGTCTTCCAGTTATTGCCAGGCGCAGAAACCGAACTCGGCATGAGCCTCGCCACATCGGGCCAGCTCGTCCCCGAACAATCCACCGCCGCGATCATCGTCCACCACGCAAAGGCAAAGTATTACAGCGTTGGTGAAAGCCGCGTTGAACAATTGATGAAATAAATCATAAACAGGGACACAGGCCATGTTTACATGCCTGTGTCCCTGTTTGCATATATACTTACTTTCATGAAGAAGCGCTACACCTTTCTCATTTTTCTCATCATCGCCATTCTTGGGGCATTCATCACGCCGCACTTTGGCGAATCATGGGACGAGCTTAAGTTTTATAAATACGCCGATCTCGCACTGAACGCCTACACCACCTTCCCCGCTCACGGCGCCGTTGAAACTTTCGGCAACACCTACGACAACTACGGCCCCGCATTCGTGATGCTCGTTACGCTTGCAGCAAAACCCTTGCAGATCATCTTCACCGAATCCGATGCGCGCCATTATCTTTACTTCCTCACTTTTCTCGCTGGCATCTGGGCCTTTTACGAACTTGCCAAACGCTGGCTCTCGCAAAACGCGGCGGTCTTTTCAACGCTTCTTTTCGCAACACAGCCGCTGCTCATTGGGCATGCATTTATCAGCCCCAAAGATATTCCCTTCCTTTCCTTTTTTCTTCTCTCTCTTCATTTTGGATTGAGACTTTTTGACTCACTGCAACCGCTCCAACTCAACGAACTGGATTCGCGCCCCAAGCGGACTCTCACGCTTCTTTCCGCGCTCTGGCTTGTTCTCACCTGCGGACTCTTTCTCTTCACCGATTCATTTCACATGCTCATCATGGAGCTTGTCCAATCTGCAAAAGCGGGCGAGACAAACATCATCTCGCTGATCGCCTCAGACTTAAGCAAAGTGGATGCGCAAATTTACATCCAACGCTATTTCACCCTATTCCTCTGGGCGCGTTCCTTCCTCTTTCTTCTTTCAACTTTTGCTCTTTTATTTTCTACCTTCCGACTTTTACCAAAATCCACTCTCCGTTCTCTGCTCTCTATTATTTTTCCCGCTTTTCTACTTGGTTTCACCACATCCATTCGTGTGCTGGGGCCTTTCGCCGCGGTATTAGTTGTCTATTACGCATTTCGCAAACATGGAAAACAATCCATTCTGCCGCTTGCTATTTATGGCATCAGTACGCTGATCGCCATGTATCTCACCTGGCCTTATTTGTGGGCCAACCCCATCGGTCATTTCATCGAGAGCATTCAGGTCATGTCGCAATATCCCTGGGGCGGACAAGTCCTCTTCAACGGCGTTGAGTATTCGTCCACGCAATTGCCGTATTCTTATTTACCCGTACTGCTCGGCATGCAGTTGACAGAACCAGTTTGGGTGTTGACTCTACTTGGGTTGTTTGCAGAAGCTATCGGCGGAAGAGAGAAGCGTGAACTGATCGCTCTGACAGTCGTCTGGTTCATCATCCCGCTGCTTGGATTCATTTTCACGCGTTCGCCGTTGTACGATAATTTCAGGCAGATATTTTTCATCATCCCGCCTGTGTTTATGCTGGCTGGTGTTGTTTTTGAAAAGATAAAAAATATAAAATGGCAGGCTGCATTGATCGTGTTATGTTTACTGCCTGGCGTGGTGGATGCGATCCGTTTGCATCCGTACGAATATATTTATTACAATCGTTTTGCGGGCGATGTCTTTCGCAAATATGAATTGGATTATTGGGGCACATCGTATCGTGAAGCCGCAAATTATTTGAATGAAACCGCGACTGAAAATGCAGTCGTCTGGGTGGATGGCCCGTCACATATCTTTGAACTTTACGCGCGAAGTGATATAAAGGTCTACTCGGATTACGAGATAAAACGCGCAGATCATTATGATTATGTGGTTTCAACCACGCGCTACAATCTGGACCTGACTTCGTACCCTGATGCGAAGATCATTTACACAATAAAACGTGACAGTGGAATTTTGACTGTCATTAAACAACTGGAGACTCAATGAACAAGTTTTTGGAAAGACTCGAACAAGGCACGATGGTAATTGACGGCGCAATGGGCACCATGCTCCACGCCCGCGGCATTGGCTTTGACAAATGCTTTGATGAATTGAACATCACCAACCCCGCCGCCGTTGCAGACATTCACCGCGAATATATCGAAGCGGGCGCGCAATTGGTCATCACCAACACGTTTGGCGCAAACCGATACAAACTCAGCAAGCACGGCTTGCAGGATGATGTCGTTGAGATCAACCGCGCAGGCGTGGAACTGGCGAAGCGCATTGTCTCTTCATCCTTCAAGGATGTGTTGATCGCAGGCGACGTGGGTCCGTTGGGTGTGCGCATTGCTCCCTTTGGACGGGTCAAGCCTGAAGAGGCACGCGCCGCATTCGCCGAACAGATCACCGCGCTGACAGATGCAGGCGCAGATTTGATCGTCATCGAAACCATGAGCGACCTGTATGAAATTCAGGAAGCCATCAAAGCCGCAAAGGAATCATCATCATTGCCCGTGGTTGCAACAGTTACCTTCACACGTGACGATGTAACCCTGCTGGGTGATGACCCGATCAAAGTTGCACGAAAACTTCACGCAGCGGGCGCGGATGTGATCGGCGTCAATTGTTCTGGCGGCCCGTCACAATTGCTGCGTATTCTCAAACAAATGAGACTCGCCGTGCCGAGCGGAAAGTTTTGGGTGAAGCCAAACGCAGGCTGGCCTGAGCAGGTCAGCGGGCGCATTATGTACCCCGCCGATCCTGAATATTTTGGCGAATACGCATTGTCATTGCGTGAAGCGGGCGCGAATGTGGTTGGTGGTTGCTGCGGCACCACGCCGCAACACATTGCGGCCATGAAGAAGGCTTTGGAATCATCTCCCGCGCCTGTCGTTGACATACAGGTTTCTGAAGATATTGAGTCATCAGAAATTTCAGACGTGGAGCCGCCCACTCAACTTGCACAAAAACTTGCGGATGGAAAATTCGCGATCTGTGTCGAGATGGATCCGCCGCGCGGATTGTCCACACATAAATTATTGGCGGGCGCATCCCTGCTATACGATGCGGGCGCGGATATTATCAACGTGGCCGATTCACCGATGGCACGCATGCGCATGTCTGCATGGGCAGTCTGCGACGTGGTGCAGCGCAAGATCGGCGTGGAAACCACATTGCACTTCCCCACTCGCGGACGCAACCTCCTGCGCGTGCAAGGTGACTTGCTCGCCGCGCATGCGATTGGCTTGCGCAATGTTTTCGTGGTCATGGGCGATCCCACTTCCATTGGGGATTACCCCGAAGCAACAGACAATTACGATCTCGTCCCTTCTGGTTTGATCAAACTCATCAAACAGGGATTCAACGCAGGCATGGATCACTCTGGCACAAGCATCGGCCAGCCGACCAATTTCTTTGTTGGCGCGGCGCTCAACCTGTGCCCGTCAGACATGGACAATGAAGTCAAGAACCTGCATCGCAAAATAAAAGCGGGCGCAGATTTCTTCCTGACCCAGCCGATCTATCGTCCCGAAGAAGGGCCGAAGTTGATCGAAGCCTACGAAGCCAAACATGGAAAACTACACCAGCCGATTCTTGCAGGCGTTCTGCCGTTGGTCAGCGCAAAACATGCCAACTTCCTTCACAACGAAGTCCCTGGCGTATCCATTCCAGATGAAGCACGCAAACGCATCGAAGCCGCAGGTGAAGATGGCGTCAAAGTCGGCATCGAACTCGCCGTTGAATTGATCCAGCAGATCAGAGGCTGGGCCAGCGGCTTATACATCATGCCGCAATTCCACAAATACGACATGGTCGCGGAAATCATAGAAGCGGTAAAATAGTTCCATGCTTCTCACAATCGATATTGGCAACACAAACTTAACACTCGGCCTGTATGAAGGCGAGACACTTGGCGCGCATTGGCGCCTCGCCACAGACCACAACCGCATGCCCGATGAATACGGCCTGCAATTTTTGGGCTTGCTCCAAAACGCTGGCAAGACCATCAACGATATTCATGGCATTTCGCTCGCATCGGTTGTGCCGCCATTGACTGGCCGTGTCATTCAAGCCTGCCGCGAATATCTTAAACAGGAACCGTTGGTTGTGGATACGGGCATCAAGACAGGCATCAAAGTCCGTTATGAAGACCCCAAAGCGGTCGGCGCAGATCGTATCTGTGACGCGGTTGCGGTCATGAAATTTTATGGCGGCCCCGCCTGTGTGGTCGATTTCGGCACAGCCACAACCTTCAACGCGATCACAAAAGACGGCGAATATCTTGGCGGCGCGATCACTGCGGGCATCAACCTTGCCGCAGAAGCGTTGTACACCCGCGCCGCAAAACTCCCGCGCATCGATCTGCAAACGCCGCCCTCCGTCATTGGCCGCAACACTGTCCACGCCATGCAATCGGGTCTACTGTTTGGGTATGTGTGCATGGTCGAGGGAATGGTGGCAAGATTCAGGTCCGAACTGGGAAGCGATATGAAAGTCGTCGCCACAGGCGGGCTGGCAGAAGTTGTCGCCAAAGAAACAAAAGTCATCGACATCATCAGCCCCTGGCTCACGCTCGACGGTCTGCGGATCATCTGGGAACTCAATCACTAAAATGAAAAAAAGAATCATGGGGATTTGGGGGATCGCAATTCTGCTGCTCGCATGCACTGGAG
>JAVBXV010000050.1 GCA_030824405.1 Anaerolineales bacterium
AATATACACACCAAACTAAAGACTCCGCGTAAAATTAGGGAATGACTACATTCTGGAAAACCGTTCACAGGCTTGGCGAGAATCTCGTGGGGATTACAGTGAAGGAAGTTCGGCAAGCATCTCTTGTTTTTTTTGGCGTTAGTTCTATAACTGTAATATTTGGCGGAGCAGTTTATCTGTCAGGAAATAGTACATTTGGTTTATCACTAATATTTTCTATTCCTGTTGTCTTTGCTTCATTGTTTGTATATTTCATAGGCACTTTCTTTGTAACAGATTTTCTTAATTGGTCTGGCAAGAAATTGGTGCAAAGAAGCAAAATCGCATCTTCTAAACTTGGTCGGGCAGAAATAAAGTATTCATTCAAACAATTTGAAGATAAAGTTTATCTCCGAATACATAGTTCAAAAAGAAATCATAAACTATTACTACGTTTGGATTTCTTCACACCAGAGCCAAGATGGCTAATAAACGAACAGACAAGAAATGAAATACAAATGAAGTTTTTGAACGTCAATGACAAGTTAATGTACTGGAATCAAGATTTGATGCCAGATACAATAATCCAACTCCCTGATCCAGTTGCGAAAATTACAGAAGATTATCTTGTTTTGTTTGCAGATGGAAATGGTGGAAGGTGGGAAATTCCAATACCTTTTGGAAGATACATATACAATTTTCGGGAACAAGTAACGCATAAAGAAAGTGGCTTTGGAAAGATGAGAAAATTCACAATAGAAGTAAAAGAAGGAAAATTTACTTACGAAGAAATTAGTTGATAAGCAACATCCGCCACCCAACAAAGCGCTCACTGGACGCTGGAGATTCTGCAGCACCTGCGGCAAGAATTTTTCTATGCCTCAGCCTCTTTCGCGCCGTCCTCACCCTAGCGCAGGTACCGTGAACCGTTAATTGCCACACAAAAAATGATGAGAACATATCATGGATGAAAATAAACAAGAAAAATCTTTTTTACAGAACATTCCTGACACAGCAAAAGGTTGGTTTGGCTTGATAGTAGCAGTTGCCGGAGTCATTGCCGCAATTAGAACTGACCAACAACTGTACACCATTGTATTTGCTGGGGTAATTCTTGTAGTTTGGCTATTTATAGCAATTTATATCGTTTTTGCTCATCTTCCAGGAACTTTTAGCAAAAAGGGCACCTACCGTTACGAAGCCTATCGGTGGGCGGGATATATTAGCATCGGATTTATCATTGGCCTTGTTTTTTCCTTCTCCTTATTTACATCTAATCGCCTGTATGTTTCACAAGCTTTCATAGGTACACCTACTCCGACCTCATCACCTACTATTATCCCCTTTACTCCCGTAGCAACATCAACGCCAATTCCTACACCAACATTAACACCTACCTCCACTCCAACACCCGTAATCTTATTTCAAGAAAATTTCCTCAATAATAATAATGGGTGGAATTTGCCTTTAGGATCTACCTCGTCGTCCTATTCAGACAGCGGGAAAATTATTGGGGGAAAGCTGGAATACAATTTTCAGTGTTCAACCACAACTGGATACACCTGCGCTACTTGGCTAAAAATACCTCGAATTACTACGAAAAATTTCGACTTAACTTTTGAAACAAAAACAACCTACAACTACAACAATCCCCCATTCAAAATTGGAGTAAGATTTCGTAGTGCATCAGGAGCATACTATATAGTTTATTTCTCAAATAAAGGAGAAGCATCCATGTTCCTATTGGGAAATGGGTTAAATGATTATATTGCCAAAGATATTTTCAGCAAGAATATCAATCAAGGCTTGAACGAGAAAAATCAGTTTAGAATTATTGCCAAAGATTCAATGTTTACATTGTATGCAAACGGGCAAGAAATAACCATACTAGAAGATGGCAACAATAGTTCAATTGGTGACATATATCTAGGCTTAGAATTATCACAATCCGCAAATTACATAAAAGTTGAGTTTGATAATATACAAATACAGGAAATTCGCTAAAAGATTGTCTTAAGTTCCCTAAAAATTGACTAGCTAAGCATGCACTGGATCCTGGGAGTCTACGTCATCTACGGCAAGCAGTTATCTGGCTCGAGTTTTATCTGCTCTCAAGTAGAATCCACACCAGCGCCAGCGTCCATATCCGCGAACGCAAATTGTTGGATTGCTATACCCAAAGACAATAAAATCATTTCTTTCATGTTGAATTTGATATTCAAATATCTTGCAGGACGGTGACTAATGAAACAAGAAAAATCAATTGGATTTGGAAAATGGCTGGCAGAACATCCTTGGCTAAAAGTGCTTGGGTCTTTAATTGCTATTATTGGCGGTTTAATAGGAATATTAACATTTGCGACAGGTGCAACTACATTACCAGATTTTCTTGCTCTTTTAAGCGGAAAATATTACGACAGGTTTGAGCAATCAGAATACGACGGGGAATACAACTCGTCGTTATGGATGGTTTATGGAATTGATGGAGTGTTAATTGAGCAACGTGATGGAGCATTGGTTATTCAACCAACTGGCGTTAAAGAAGATGGGAATATTGCATTAATACCTAATACAAAAAACACCATTCCTTTTGAGAAATTCGTCGCACTTGAAGCAGAATTAAAAATGGACGGAGATGTACGTGGACCTGGGTTTATAAAGACGCAAATGTATTCAATTGTCAACGTAGAATCTTGGTGGCTTGAATGTCAATTGGCAATTCATGAAGAATCATCACCAGTTTACTTTTGCAATGTTTATGAAGGGCTAGTAGACTCTAAAGGCGATATTGTTTATTCATATGAAACAGAGCACATACCCGTCGAATTTAATAAATGGTATCGATCTCGGCTAGAACTTGATTCTGATAAAAATACTATAAAGTTTTACTTGAACAACCGTTTAGTAGGAAAGTTCACTTTCTCAAATCAAGGCGCTCTTTATTTTTCGAGTTTATCTCCTCAAATTGGAAGTTGGGTAACTACGTCTGACAAGTTTGTAGGTTATTACGACAATATAAAAATTGAGAATAAGCCATAATAAAAAAGTAGTCGCTTTACAAGAACGCAACCTAACAAAGCGCGCATTACACGCTGGGATTCTGCAGTCCGAAGCAGGAGGCAGTATGAAGACATGTCATATTTGTGGCAATGAATTCAATGAGTGGACGCACTCTGGCATGGATGGTCTTTATGGGGGAATGTGCACCACCTGCTATGGTTATACTTGCGAGAAGTGTTTCACAAACGTATCGTATCGGGTAAAGAGCACTGGTTACACAACTAGCTTGAAAGTATGCCTAAAATGTAAAAAGTCGGGGAACTACAAATACTACGGCGAAGATAAATGGGAGTGGTTGTAATTTGTTAGCAGATATTACTAAGCAGTTTTTCTGGCTTCGGTTTTTTTCTGCTCTCAAATAGAGTCCGCGCCAGTGCCAGCGCATTCGTGGCGAAAGTAAAGTATTAAGAGAAATCCGAAAATAAAGCAAACGGCCGCTGTTTTATAAAACAGCGGCCGTTTGCTTTTAATCATCTCATCTTCGATATAATCGGGAGCTTATGCAAAAACATAGTTTCGCAGGGCTACTCGCAGGGTTGGGGGCCGCTTCCATTTGGGGCGGTATGTACGTTGTCAGCAAGGTGGTGCTGGAAGTGATTCCGCCCTTTGCCTTATTGAGCATTCGCCTGATCATGGGCGCAATGGCTTTGGGAGTTGTGATCTACTTCCGCAATAAAAAAGCAGCCGCCAAAGCCCCGCTCACCAAAGAATTTTTTTGGAAAAGTTTATTAGTCGGCTTCGTGGGCTACGGCATCTCGCTTGGCTTTCAATTCGTGGGCACAAAACTTTCCACGGCCTCCAACGGGTCCCTGGTCACTTCGGCCACGCCCGCTTTCGTTTTGATCTTCGCGCCATTTTTGCTCGGTGAAAAAACAACTCCGCGCCGCATCATTGCACTGGTCATCTCCACGCTGGGAGTATTGGCCGTGATCGATCCGCGCAACGCAGAACTCTCCCCCACTTTGTTTTGGGGCAACATGAGTCTGCTTTCGGCAGCGCTCACCTGGGCATTGTATTCCGTGCTCGTCCGCAAAGTGAGTCAATCAGGCGATCTGCTCACGTCCAGCGCGGTGATGCTATTGGGCGGTCTGCCTTCGAGCCTCGCGTTTGGTCTCTGGGAGATCAACACACAAGGGATTGGAACCATCACACCAGGGATCATCGGCGGGCTGCTCTTTTTGGGGATCATCTCAACGGCCATTGCCATGTTCCTGTGGAATTACGCCTTCGCAGAAGTTCCCGCCGCTGTGGCATCGTTGACGTTCTTTGCCCAGCCGGTAGTGGGTACGCTGCTCGGTTGGTTTTTCCTCTCTGAAACGATTACCCCGCTCTTCCTCGCGGGCGGCGCATTGATCAGCGTTGGAATCCTGATCGCAACCTTCGAAAAGTAAAGGGACAGTCATCTTAAAGATGACTGTCCCTTTTTTAGAATCAACTATCCGTTAAGAAAAGAAGCAAATGTTATTGAGCAGGAAACTCTGTCCGCTTGAAGAATGGGAGGCGGGTGGAAATGTTCAAGAGCAGAGAATCCAAAATATAGAAGATCAACATCCACACCCCAAAACGAAGCAGGACGTTATGCGAGATGGAATGACGGGCAATGTCGTTGACATCTGCCGCCCAGACGAGCACCGCTTGAGGATACGTGAGCAGGATCAAGATCAGCGGGAGAAGCCAGAGATATTTTTTATCGAGCCATGCAAACGCAGCAATAAACGCGGCGATGATGTTTGCGGCAAAAAAGAAAACAAGACCAAAGCGCGTAGGATATAACAACTCTGAAATTCGCGCATCTTCTACGATGGGCTTATAGCCTGTTGCCGTGTAGTAATAGACATCAGGATAAAAACTTGGGCCAGGCGTTTTGGTGAAAACTTCCTGAAACGTATTTGCCTTGTAGAACCAAAGAAATTTGACATATTCAGAACTGCCTTCGTCCAGCGCCCATTGACGAAAATCTTCCTGGTCTTCATCAAAAGTCAATGCAATGTTCACTGCAAATTTTTCACCAGGCTGAATATCGCGCGCCATGGCAACAAGACGGTCATCAACGGGCATGCCATGCTGACGGAAATATTCAGTATAGGTTTCAGATGGATAGATACGCAGGGAGGTGTTCATCAAAATTGCGCGAAATGGACGCAGCCCCAAAACGGCCAACTGCGAACTCATAACAAAGATAACAAAAAAAGCAAAGCTGATAGCCACGGCATTAACGCGATGTTTACTGAACCAAAAGACAGGCAAAATAATGATTGCAATCATCAGGAATAAATACGCGTATGTGTCGCGGGTTAATACCATCAACAACGCAGTAAAAATCACGGCAGCAGCTTTATATGGTTTCCATTCAACCAATAACCAGATGGCTGCGGCAAGGAACAAAGCCGTCAACGAAAGCGCAATAGACTCGCTGCCCAGAAACGGGTCCCACATATAGATATCGCGGCTTAAACTAAAAGCCAGTACAAAGACAAACGCAAATGGTTTCAGTAGATAGGATTTTACAGAATACGCCAATGCAAACGCCAGAATACTCCACGCAACAATTGAAAAATACAGGTGCAGGTCAAATATTTTTTCGGGATCAGCATCGACCAGTTTCCAAAACAGGGCGGTTACAGGCGGGCGGGCATCCGTCCAAAATTCTTTTGAGAAAATGGGTGATTCTGCATTGCGGAAATAATCGCCAGTATCGCCAAAAGAACGCGGCTCACGAACATCGCGCGCGTTGTCAATTCTCAGCCAGGCAAAATACCCAATGGCGCATATTTGAATAAGAAGAAGAGTGATGTGTTTTATTTTCTGCATTGTTGATTAAAAACAGGCAAGGTTCATCCCTAGTAATCCATTGGCTTATGCCGCATGGCCACACTTTCCACCAATCCGATGCACACCATCAGAGACATAAGACCCGAGCCGCCATAACTAAAGAATGGCAGCGGCAAGCCTGAAACGGGAATCAAGTTCATGTTCATGGCAAGGTTGGCGGAACCCTGAAAAAACAACAGGGTGGCTACCCCCAGCGCGATCATGGAGCCCGAGAGATCGCGTGATTTCTGCGCCGTACGAATGCATCGCCACACGATGAAGCCAAGAGTCAAGATCACAAGGATGGAGCCGATCATGCCAAACTCTTCGGAGATGGCTGAAAAAATAAAATCTGTATGACGCACTTTCATAAAGCGCAGTTGGGTTTGTGTGCCATGTCCATAGCCTTTGCCGAACAATCCGCCAGAGCCAATTGCGATCAACGCCTGCTGCACGTTATAAATAGCGCCATAACTTGCATTCGGGTCGGGGAAGAGAAAGTTGAAAACGCGTTGTCGTTGATATTCTTCCAAAAATGGGAATGCCGCAATAACAACCAGCACCCCAGAAACGCCCATCCAAAATAGCGTCTTCAATTCCAGACGATTCATCCAGACCATGAAGAACCAAATGACCATGGTCACGATCACATTGCTCAGGTTGGGTTGCAGCAGGATCCAGATCAACAGGCCCCAGGTCCAGGCGAGGCTTTTCGCAAGCCACTTCAGATCACGCGGCTCGTACTGGCTCTTTTCAAAATAACGAGCCAGAGACAATATGATGACGATCTTCGCAAATTCTGTAGGTTGAAGAAAGAGAACACCCACCTGAAACCAACGTTGAGCACCGAATGCGGCCTGCCCAAGGCCAGAGAGGGAGATCAGAAACCCCATCATAACAATGTAAATGATCCAGTGGATGGATAGCCAGTATTTATAGTCAATACCAGCCAGTAGAAAGATCACAACCAGACCCACAATTACAAAATAGGCCTGACGTGTGGGATATAAAATTAATTCTTCATTTCCTGCAATTGCCGAGCGGATCACAGCAACGCCAAATGCCGATGCCAGAACCACCGCACCTAAAAGCAGAAAATCAAAATTTCTCCAGGAAAGACCGCGCAACATAATTCTATCCAGCGCGACGGCGAGCGACTCCCTTTAAAGGAATATCCGCAACGAGACGCTGTTCACGGCCCGCACGTTCAAGGCCGATCTGTACAGCGGAAGGGTCAATATCAATATGGCGGGAAATGGCCTTGATCAGATCATCCTTTAAAGCTTCCAACTCGGCAGGGGTTAGATCGGTACGATCGTGGATCAAAACCAGTTGCAGGCGTTCTTTTGCACTTTCAGCAGCGCTCGGTTTTCGCGTGAACCAGCTCATATTATTTCCTCCCCGTAAAACGTTGGATGGCGCCCCATAAACCATTCTGCACATCCAAGTCCATGAAGGGTACATCCTGTCCCTGTAAACGTTTTGAAATATTTCGGAATGCCTGCCCCGCGCGGCTCTTCGCATCAGCAACAACAGGAGCGCCGCGATTGGAACCAATGATGACAGATTCATCTTCGGGCACAATCCCAATGAGTTGAATGCCCAACAGATCAAGCACATCTTCAGCAGAAAGCATATCGTTGTTTTTTACCAACACTGGATTGAGGCGATTAATGATCAGAGACGGCGTGCCTTTTTCTTCTGCTTCCAGAATGCCCACCACCCTATCGGCATCACGCACCGCGCTGACCTCGGGGTTGGTCACCACCAGGACGCGATCCGCGGCGGCGATGGAGTTACGGAAACCACGCTCAATGCCCGCAGGCGAATCAATGATAACGAAGTCGGCGTCAGGCCGAAGGTCCGCACAGATGCGCACCATGTCTGATGGAGAAACCGCATTCTTGTCACGAGTCTGCGCGGCGGGTATCAAATATAGTTCAGGGTAATGCTTGTCGCGGATCATCGCCTGACGAAGTTTACAGCGGCCTTCGATCACATCCACAATATCGTAGACGATGCGGTTTTCAAGCCCCATGACTACATCGAGGTTTCGAAGACCGATATCGCCGTCAATACACACCACACGCTTGCCGTCCATTGCCAACGCATTGGCAAGGTTCGCCACAGCGGTGGTTTTTCCAACGCCGCCTTTTCCAGAAGTCACTGTAATTACTTGAGCTGTCATAATCAATTCCTAAGAGGGGTTAGCTTGTTTCCAAGCTTCGGCTTGTAAACGTCCTTCGCTGTTAATGCTGGCGATTTCAGGTCGTGGGTCTTTCGGCGGCTTGAGCACCGCAGAAACTTCGTCCGCAATTCGAAGTTGCGTGGCGGAAAGATCAAGCGCGCAAATGACCGCATTACGATCTCCCTTTGCGCCTGCATGGATCATTCCACGCACACGCCCCCACACGATCACGCTGCCTTCCGCAACAATTTCAGATCCTGGGTTCACATCTCCGAGCACTACGATGTTTCCAGGAAATTCAATGCGCGTACCGGAGCGAATGGTTTTATTTATAAAAAGTGCGGTTTCATCTGACACATCCGCAAATTGTTTGCGTTCTTCAGGGCGGGGTTTTGAGATGCGCGTGGCAAGCCCAAGCAACTGTGAGGTGTGTTCTGTAGTTGGAGATTCGCTAACGACAGCCCACAAAGACACATTGCGTTCCGAAAGCAGATCACGCAGATCGACAAGATCGTTCACTTTAAGAATCTGATTTCCTACATCCATTGCCAGACGTGCGCCTTGAAAAAATGCGGGGCGTTCATCAATTTGCATAAGTAGGGCAACGCGCAGGTCCTCCCACGGTGCATCAGCAAACGTGGCAAGCAAACCATCGCGTATCCCTTTGATCTGAACGAGTGAAGTAAGTTGGTCCATCATGTGAATTCAGTTTCGAATTATACCTGATGTCCCTCAGGGAAATATTGCAGGCACAATGACAATAAAACAGATGTTACTGACCAAGCGGAGTATTTCCCTGCGCAATGTCGATGGCTTTCAACTCGAAATACGCTTCGATCACGCGTGCGACAATTGGTCCAGCGACACTGGCACCTTCGCCACCGTTGTAGGCAAAAGCGATCACAATGATCTCTGGGTCTTCAAAGGGAGCATAGGCCAATGTCCATGAATGCGTTGGCCAGGCACCGAAGTTACAACGTTCAGCTTTGCGTGCCACGTCATCACAATATTCGGCTGTTCCCGTCTTGCCTGCCACGGCAATGGGAAATTGATTGAACAGATCATACAAAGTACCAAAGGTTGGGTCTGTTACAGCCAGGCGGGTGCCTGCTCGAACCGCGGCGATGGTTTCTGGGTTGACGATTTTCAAGTTATCTTCGTCCAGACTACAAACGCCATTTTCGCAGGAATAATCTTCGATCATTGGGGTAACCGTCATGTCCCATTTCATATTTGGAACAAATGGCGATATCTGGTAACTGCCCGGTGTTTGAAAATCTGTCACAGTGAAATCTTCAGGGTTAAACCACATCTCCACCTGATTGCCTTCACCATCAGTCACATCACGGATAATGGTTGGCTGCATCAATTTTCCATTGTTCGCAATTGCAGCGCCAGACATCAACACCTGCAAAGGTGTAACAAGTACATATCCCTGACCTACACTGGCAATATAAGTATCGCCGGTAGACCAGTTCTCACCTGTATTAATACGTTTCCAGTCTGGTGAAGGGATCAGTCCGTCCGCCTCACCCTGCAGCTGAATTCCTGATGGTTGGTCATAGCCGAGTGCGCGAGCATATTGACGCAGGCGTTCAATTCCCAACCCTTGCGGGATCTCATCTTCAAAACCGCCGCCCAGTTTATAAAAGCACACATTACTTGAAAAAGCGATGCATTGGAAGAAACTGATCGGACCAAAGCCCTCAGGTTTCTTTTCCAAAATATGGTCCACGAATGGACGGGTATTGGTTCCTGTACATGGATCATTTGGATTGAATTTTTCGCAAAGCAACAACTGGCCCGGCGCAAAAACAATATCGTCCGCATCAACAATACCTTCGTTGAACGCACCCGTTGCCGTAGACAACTTAAATACCGACCCTGGGGGGAACTCAGCAGAAATCGCATTATTGAGCAATGGGTTTCTAGAATCTTCACTTAATTGCTGGTAATAATACGCAGGAATAATACGGGCAAAGCGATTATTCTCGTAATTAGGGTACGACACCATTGCAAGGATCTCACCAGTCTTTGGATTCATTGCGATCACAACCCCGCTGGAAATACGCACCGTATCAAAATACGTGTTCCAAAAATTAATGTCCTTGATCAGAGAAGCTTCAGCTGCCGCCTGCAAACGGGTATCAATTGTCAGGTACACATTGTGCCCCGGCTCAGGGTCAATCGGCGGCTCAAGGTTACGAAGTTCCTGCCCGGCCACATCGATTTGTACTACTCGTAAACCATTCTGGCCGGTAAGGATGGACTGCATGGAAGCTTCCACGCCTGCATAGCCAATTTTGTCGCGGTTAGGGATAAAGCCCCTCGCGCGCAACTCATCTTCCAGAGAAGCGGGAATCGGTCCTAAAAATCCGACTAATGTTGCTGTTAATGAACCTGTTGGATAATCCCGAATCGGTTCGATCTCGACCGTTACGCCTGGCCAGTCCGCCGATCTTTCCTGCACTATTCGGGCAACTTCCTCTGTGACATTACATTTGATCTTTACAGCGCTATATGGAGCCAGGGTATCTTGCAAAGCCACCAACTGACCAATACCAGGTCCCGGGACACAAGCCGCAAACAATTTGGCCTCTGCAAGAGTTTCGTCTGTAACGGGGCCGCCCACGGGAATATCGATCAACTCGGAAAGTTCCCGATAGATGCGTTGAATATCCGATTCGTCATCGGGCAATCCAGCGGGTGTGATCACTACATTATAAGAAGCCAGGTTTCTTGCAAGGACGGAGCCATTGCGATCGTAAATAATTCCACGGGCAGCGGGGACGCTGACCTCATTTGTAAAATTATCCACGGCACTAATATTCCAGTTTGAACTTTCAACCACCTGTAAAGTTATCAAACGTGAGATCAATCCAGCAAAAGCTAAAAATATTACAAGGTAGACCGAAACCAATCGCCATGTTTCAAAACGGGCTGGCCGCGGTAAGGAACCAGAACTCATATTTACTCCTCAGAAGGGTAGACCCAATGTGCCAAATCTCGCATTAAAGTATAAATCGGAATCGCAAAAAGCATATTAAGCAGAAGGCTCGGCAAAGTGATCAGGTTGATCACATCGTCAAACGAAAAAGGCACACCAGACAAGCGCAGCACTGCAAAAGAAAGCAAATGCATGAATAACGTTCCCAAAAATGTCGCGCTGAACATTGCCAGCAAAGGAGCCTGCCATACCCGTCTTTGTAAAACCTGTGCAATAAAAACAATGGCGAAATAACCAAGTACAAGCACAGGCCAAGGCATGTTAGAAACAAAACCAACCATTAAACAGACGATCACCGCCCAATGCCAGCCAGATTTCACACGATCCTGTAAAGCCCAGGCTGCAAGCATTAATAAGGGCAGGTCTGCATAACCAGAAAGCAATTGCATCTGGCTGACGACCGAAGATTGCAAGATCACTGCCAGCGCAAGCAGAGGAAATGCGACTATGTTTCTCATGAATTGAAGTTAAGGGGTTGTTTGAGGTTCGAGCGGTGTAATATCCACCGGACGAAAATTTGTGATCACCAGAACGATCTCAAGCCTGGAAAAGTCCACAGCAGGCTGAACGGTGCCCTGTTGAAACAATTCAAATTCAAGGGTGCGGACAGTAACAACCTGCCCGATGATCAGATCAGTTGGATAGCCGCCGCCAAGCCCGGAGGTCAGAATCAGATCGCCCGGCTGGACAACTGTGTCTTGTGAGATCATGTCAAGAGAAACATCACCAGTGACTGAGCCTAAAAGCACGGCATCAGTGTCTGCGTTTTGAAGATATACATTTACCGCTGAAGCGGGGTCTGTGATCAATTGGACACGAGCCGCATCCGCAATTACGGCATCGACGCGGCCAACAAGACCCTGGTTGGTAACCACGGGCATACCACGACGAATATCATCATTGGAACCACGATTGATAATGATGTAATGCAGAAATGGACTTGGGTCACGGCCAATGACAGCCGCAGCCTTATAGGTACTTTCAGGGTTCGAACGTGAGAAGTCAACCAGTGCAGCCAGGATCTCGGTTTCATTTACGCGCTGTTGCAATTCAATGACCTGAGCCTGGAGCTGTGAAACCTGTGCTTCCAACTCTGCGTTTCGATTGCGCAAAGAAACAATGTCACGAGGTGCTGTGACAAAATCTTGAATGCCAAGAAAACGGGAGGAAAACCAGGTTTGAACTTCAACCAGTACAGAGCTAAATTGCCTTGAGGCGGAGCCAAAAAAGCCCCCCAAAGCAAGCACAAGGATTCCCCCAATCACAAGAAAAATAATCGTAGTTTGTAAAGAACGGGAATTCATATTTTAAGGGCTGGTAACTGAACGATTACCAGATATTGGTTTATTAACCAATGATGTGGCGCGTACTGCCACGCTCAAGGCCAACAAGGTAACGACCAAGTACGTCGAGATCTTCAAATATCATTGCGGCGCCGCGCGCCACACAGGTTAGCGGATCTTCTGCGACCCAAACACGTAATTTCAGTTCATCAGTCAGGCGTTCAGCGAGTCCCTGCAAAAGTGCGCCGCCGCCAGCCAGACAAATACCAATATCCATTAAGTCAGCGACAATCTCGGGGGGGATTTCGTCAAGAGCGTCACGAACTGTGTCGATAATAACCTGCACAGAACCTGAAAGGGCTTCACGAATTTCAATGGAGGAAATTTCCACTGTTTCAGGCAAGCCAGTGACAAGGTTACGGCCGCGCACTTCCATTGTTTTCTCGGGCTGCAGGGAGTACGCCGAACCAATTTGCCACTTCACTTGTTCGGCAATTCCTTCGCCGATCAACAGGTTGTATTTATTGCGAAGATATTGAACAATATCCTGATCCATTTCGTCGCCGGCAACGCGCAAGGAACGGGAGGCAACCACACCGCTCATGGACATGACCGCCACTTCAGTGGTGCCGCCGCCAATGTCAACTACCATCGAGCCGCGAATCTCTCCGACTGGCAGACCAGCTCCAAGGGCGGCCGCGATCGGTTCTTCGATCAACATCGCCTGACGTGCGCCAGAAGCCATCACGGCATCATAGACAGCACGCTTCTCCACTTCTGTCACGCCTGTTGGAAGACCAACGATCACGCGTGGACGTGGAAGCGGAACCATGCTTTGTTCATGGACCTTACCAATGAAATATTCAAGCATTACCTGGGTGACATCAAATTCGGCGATGACGCCATCGCGAATGGGACGGATAACCATGACGTTGCTTGGCGTGCGGCCAACCATTTCTTTAGCCTCAAGACCGATCGCCAAAGGCTGGCGTAACTTTTTGTCAACGGTTACCCAGGAGGGCTCATTAATAACAATCCCCTTACCGCGCACATGAACTAGTGTATTCGCGGTGCCCAGGTCGATTGCGATATCAAGAGAGAAAAGGCCTAGCAGCCAGTTAATAGGGTTGAAGGCCAAGATAGGCTCCTACGTGAGATTCTGTATTGCTTGTAATACACAGCATGACGATTATACCATGTGCGCAAAAGGGGATTTCCCGCTCTGGCAATCCCCCAGTAGGGTAGAATTGCGTCTAAATTATTCCTTGGAGGAAGAACATGTCAAAAATTGCAATCGTTACGGATAGCACTTCATTTTTACCAGCAGAGTACGTTCAGAAATATAACATCACAGTAGCACCGCAGATTCTCATTTGGGGAGAGGAAACATTCCGCGATGGCGTGGATATTCAACCTGTTGAGTTTTATACCCGCCTCAAAACAGCCAAGACCATACCTTCCACTTCTCAGGTATCGCCCTCATCCATGCAGGGGATTTTCCAGCCTTTAGTGGAGCAAGGGTTCGAGGTGCTTGGTCTCTTTGTTTCCACCAAATTATCAGGTACTGTCCAATCTGCCATACAGGCCAAGGAACATATGGAAGCAGCTGGGGCAAAAGTAACAGTTGTAGACACCCTGGCGACATCAATGGCTTTATCCCTGATCGTCCTTGCCGCAGCACGTGCTGCTGAGGCTGGCGCATCCATGGCAGATTGTGTAGCCGTTGCAGAAAAAGCCCGCGAAAACAGCGGTTTGTTCTTTGCAGTCGACACCCTCGAATTCCTGCACCGTGGCGGACGTATTGGCGGCGCTCAACGCTTCATCGGGTCTGCGTTGAATCTAAAGCCAATCCTCGCTCTCAAAGATGGCCGCGTGGAAGCGGTGGAACGCATCCGCACAAAGTCTAAGGCGCATGATCGCATCCTTGAGCTGATCGCTGAAAAAGTACACGGCAAATCGAATATCCGCATTGCAACACTGCATGCAAATGCCGCCGACGATGCAAAAGCCCTGTTAGAACGCGCCAAGCAGCAAAACAATACTGCCGAGACTATTTTTGCAGAAGTAAGCCCTGTAGTTGGCACACACACTGGCCCTGGCACTGTAGGCCTTGCTTATAGTTTCGAATAGTTCTATTTTTATATGACAAACACCGTCTTGCAGAGTTCTCAATCATCAAAGGTGATTGCAGAATTGATCCGCAAGACGGTGTTTATTTTTTTCATAAAGTCTGGTTGCCAAAAACAATGATCGACTCTTCCCAGTTCAAACGAATTGTCCAATCCATACCCATCCTCCAGCAAGCAGATTCGGCTTTCACGCGTGAATTTCAACAGGCCGCTTTTTTTGCACGCATCCCCGCAGGCCATGATGTATTCCTTGAAGGGGATCATGTGGAAGCAATTGCGCTGTTGATATCGGGCGTGGTGCGCGTTTATAAGATCGGCGAGACAGGCCGCGAAATTACACTGTATCGTTTTGGAAATGGCTCATCCTGTATTCTGACGGCTAATGCCATTTTGAGTCAGAAGACATTTCCTGCCGTGGCTACCGTGGAACAGGATGCGGAAGCGGTAATGATTCCCGCGGATGTATTTCGCGATTGGGTACGGCGCCATGATCTATGGCGTGAATTCGTTTTTGAATTGTTGTCTCAAAGACTCTCCACGGTAATGGCGATCGTGGACGAAGTTGTATTCCAACGTATGGATCGCCGTGTGGCCTCGCTGTTATTGAATCAGGCAAAAAAACAAAACCCATTGAAAATCACCCATCAGGAGATCGCCGCCGAATTGGGCAGTTCACGAGAGGTCATCAGCCGCCTGCTTGAAAATTTCGCCAGCGAAGGGAGTATTCACTCCGGGCGCGGTGTGATCGAGGTTTTGGATTTCGAGTTATTGGAATCCCTTTCGCTTATGTGACATTGTCACTGACAGGAAATTGCACATCTCCTATACTGTGGGTATCAATCAAATAAATCATAGGAGATTTTCAAATGAAACGTAATTTGTCCAATACCGATCGTATCGTTCGCGTAGTGCTCGCCGCCCTGCTTGCCTATTTATATTTTGGCGGAATCGTCACTGGCACACTGGGAATCGTACTGGTGGTCATCGGCGTGGTACTCCTGTTCACCGCAGTAGTCGCGTTCTGCCCGCTATATGCGCCTTTCAAGTTCAGCACATACAAATAATCAAAAAGCAAGAGAGTGGACGATTGCTCGTCCGCTCTCTTCATATTAATCATGAATATAGTAGATTTTCAAAAAACAGTTTCAGAAACAGATAAACCCGTCATCGTTGATTTTTGGGCAGGCTGGTGCGGCCCATGCATGAGGACCAAGCCGATCCTTGAGAAGCTCGCAAAGGAATATAGCGATACCGTTCAGTTCATGCCCATCAATGCAGACGACTCGCGCGAGGTCCTTGAAAAATTTCGAGTATTCGGAATTCCTACAGTCATCACAATGCGCAATGGCAAGGAAGTTGGCCGTGTAACAGGTGCGCAAAATGAAGCGGGGTACCGCATCTTGTTTGAAGCGCTGGCAAATGGACAGGAAGTAAAAGTTCCACTGACCACGTTTGACCGCATGCTGCGGCTTGGGGGAGGCGCGCTGTTCATCATGGTCGGCATATCCACAAGCAATTGGATCGTGGCGGGGGCGGGCGGAATCCTCGCCTTCATGGGAATTTATGATCGCTGTCCAATTTGGAACGCGGTCACGGGAATGTTCAAGTGTAATTAAATGCCTTTCG
>JAVBXV010000369.1 GCA_030824405.1 Anaerolineales bacterium
CCCAATCGTTACACAGTGCAGATCGCACGCGATAGACACACCCACGTTGGCAAGCTCGCTGCATTGAATCATTCCTGTGACCCCAATGTAATTCTCGACACAGACAAAATGCTGATGATCGCACGCCGTGATATTGAAAAGGGCGAAGAGCTTTCCTTCTTCTACCCATCCACTGAATGGGAGATGCAGGCGCCGTTCATTTGTCTCTGTGGTTCTGCCAGCTGCATTCATGTAGTTGCAGGCGCACGCTTCCTACCGCTTTCAACTCTTGAGAATCATTATCTTGCCCCGCACATTCGCGACCTGATGATCGAACTTCTCAAGAACACAAAAAATCACCTGAAGAAATTGCACGAAGCGTAACAAACCAAAAAAGAGATGCCCGCCAAATGGCGGGCATCTCTTTTTTGTACAGCAGGCAATTGTCAGCGCGGCTAGGAAGCGCCGCCCATGGTCACAGCCAGTACATCGTAATATGTGCCCGCTCCAAATCCATCAAAGAGGACATTGTCACCAGGTTTGATCAGCGGCAGTTGGCGCAGGAATGCGATCATGTTACTGGCCGCGCTCACATTGCCGAAATCACTCAACAACCACGGCATGGGGAATTGAATGCCGCCGTTCTGCAAATGCTTGGCTTTCAATTGATTGATCTTGTAATTTGCGTGATGGACAATGCCGACAGAGATGTGCTTGTCAGGTGTGCCCAGCTTTGCCATCAATCGTGTGTATTCATTGTATACATCGGTCACCACCTGCACGCCCGTCCGCACGAATAACTTGACCATGCCCATCGGGCCAGCCATCGAGATCGGAGAACCGTCCTCGGGTTCATGCATGAGGCCTGCCACACGGATGTGTGAACTGCTTTCCTGTGTGATATCCACCAGAGATTCGCCTTCAGGCTTGGCCCCGGAGTGTGGATAGTTCATGTGCACAGCCAGTACCCCGCCGCCGTCAAATGCTTCATGATCTTTGCCAACCAGGAACTTTATGGTTTCACCAGGAATGATGCCAATGACACCCGCCGCATTCCCAAACAATTGCAGCGCGTTTTTATCATGCGCATTGCTGGTGAAGCGGCTCAGCCCTTCAATGCCGCCCACCAAAACTTTTTTCCCTAAAAGTTCTTCAGCAATATTAGGTTTTCCTTTTCGTCCAAGCGCGGGGTTTAGCGCAAGGTTCAAGCCGCCTACAGAACCATCACATGCTTTGTGTACGCTGACCTTCATGGCGCTGGCTGGAATGCCCGCGCGTTGACAGATCAACTCCACATAATCTTCTGATACAGGTCCGCTCATACCGATCAACACGGCCTGCACTTCAGAGGGTTTCCAACCGCTGGCACGTGCCGCTTCGCGGAGAATGCGCGCGCCAATTTCAACTTCAATTTTTAGATTCTCTTCCATTGTCAGATCAGAGATGTGATGTCGGCTTGTAAAGCCCAACTCCGAAAGATTCATCACGTCTGCATCCTGCAACTGTTCCCCCAAACGGTGCGAGACCAATTCTCTCAACCGAATATTGTCATACTCTTCACCCCATGTTCCGTATGCACCGCCAATACCCAACTCGGGGTTGGTAACGCTTTCAAAACCAAAAGGGATGCCTGAATTTACCTGTAAAATTTCCTTTTGAACATTCAGACGGTTGAAAAAGGATTTGTTTTCACTCATTTTTTATCTCCTTGGCAGCTGCCATTAAATTGTATAACCCTGTTCCCGCTCATACGGTTCCGTCATTTTTGATAGAGTATCTTAAAAGTTCCACCAGAAAATTAAAGGGTAATTAAAAACGAACATGCGCCATACACAATATGACGCATGTTCGTACTCAAAAAATGACTTACAAAAATTAATAAGGCTTCAGTATTTTGAAAGCTCCCACCCAGGGCTTCCCAAGTCTGTGATTGTCGCTCACAACGATCTTGCTGAACTTTGCGGCGATCTGCGGCATCAGAGACGCGATCGTAGCCCAGTCATCCATCACGACGGCAACTTTCATTTTATCTGCCATCTGTCCCGCCCACATCCATTCCATGCGAAACTTATCAGCCTTCACCCAATAATCGCGCTTCTCCCACGCAGCCACCGAGACATCGATGCCTTCTGAAATGGACTTCAAAGCCAGCGCGATGAATGCAGCGAGATCCTGCGCTTCAGGCGTCACCTGAGCCTGCTTCGCCAACTCACGAATACACAACACGACAGCCTTGGTTAAACGGGTTCGTTCTTTTCCTACAGAATCTGGGTTGATCACGCGGCTCAAGGTTAACTCTCCAAAAAATCAAAATACACACAAGAGCGCGATTATACCCATCAATCGAGAATCGTCAACACTGTGCCATAAATCCCAAATTCAAAGTATAATTTCGCGGCACTTTTAGCCAGACACACAAACACGGGGATGTGTTGGAATTGGCAGACAGGCATGACTTAGGATCATGTGCCGCAAGGCGTGTGGGTTCGACTCCCACCATCCCCACCACAATCCGTCATTGCGAGCGCTCTTCGCGAAGCAATCCTCATCTTGGCAATGACGTAAAAAGGAAATAACTTTGAACATCGAAAAACAACTTCAGGAAGACCACACCATCAAACTGATCGTCGAAATCGATCCAGAAAAGATGGAGCAATTCAAAAAGCGCGCAGCCACCAAACTGGCTTCACGCAGCAAAATTCCTGGCTTTCGCCCAGGAAAAGCCCCTTATGACGTAGTTGTACGCACATTTGGCGAAGGCGCAGTCACCGAGCAGGCCATTGACCTGATCATTGACTTGGAATACGCCAACATCCTCAAGGAAGCGGATGTCAACCCGGGTGGCGCTGGTTCCCTCGAGTCTGTGGACAGCCTCACGCCTCCTAAATTCACCTTCCGCGTGCCACTCGCCCCGGAAATTGATCTTGGCGATTACAAATCTGTCCGCATGGACTACGAGTGGAAAGGTGTCGAAGAGAAAGACATCGAAGCCGCCATCGAAGAAATGCGCCAGATGTATGCCACCACTGAAAATGTAGACCGCGCCGTTGAAGTCGGCGATTATGTATCACTGGATGTAAAATCCGAAACCCCAGAACTCAACCGCACTGGTTTTGCCACTTTCGTTCGCAAGGAAGATCGAGACACCGAATGGCCTTATAACGGCTTCGCCAAGGAATTGGTCGGTTTGAAGGGCGGCGAAAGCAAGACCATCAAACACAAATTCCCCGAAACCTGGGAAGTTGCTGAATTAAAGGATAAAGACGTTGAGATCGAAGTCACGATCAAGACTGTACGCAGTGTCATTCTCCCAGATCTTGATGATGCCTTTGCCAAGCAGGTCGGCGCTGGCGATACCATTGACGCACTCAAAGAAGCTGTGAAGAAGGACGTAGAGTCCCGTTCACAGGGCGAATACGATGATAAATACTTCGTCGAATTGATTGAGAAGGTCAAGGAAGGCGCTACGATCAAATATCACGAACATACGATCGAGCACGAGGGCGAGCACGTTCTCTCCGACCTCTCCAACCGTCTCTCCCAGCAAGGCATGGATCTCGAAACCTACTTCAAAGTACGCGAAACCACCCGCGAGAAGTTCGTTGAAGAGGAAGTCAAGCCTGTTGCCGTCAAGAGACTCGAGCGCGGCCTCGTCCTCGATGAACTGGTTCGCAAGGAAAACATCCAGCTTGATAACGAAGCTCTGGATGCCGAATACAACAACGCAGTCAACAACCTCGTCATGCAGGGTGTCGATTTCAACAAGGTGCGCGGCGGCAAGAAGGGCCAGAAGCAATTAAGTGAAGCCATTGCCATGGATGCGGCCAATCGCGTGATGACCCGCAAGGCGCTGGATATGCTCAAGGCCATTGCCACAGGCAATTACAAACCCGCTGAAGAGGCAAAGGCTGAAGAAGCCCCAGCCGAAGATGCGCAGGAAGAAGCCGCAGAGTAGAAACTGCTGCTTGATGGCTGACAGGCCATCCCTTAAGTAAGAAGCGTGCGTCGCACCTGTTGGATGGCTTAATTCCTTCGAGTAGGTGCGACGCATTTCACTTAAAACTTTAATAAAAATCCAATACACTTTGTGTATCATTGGCCAATCAAAAAGGAGACAAACATGATCCCTGATTTTAAGAATGTAGTTCCAATGGTCGTTGAAAATACTGGCCGCGGCGAGCGCGCTTATGACATCTACTCGCTTCTTCTAAAGGAGCGCATCATTTTCCTTGGTACGCCGATCGACGACCAGGTTGCAAATGTGATCGTTGCCCAGTTATTGTTCCTCAACCACGAAGACCCAGAACGCGAAATTCGCATGTACATCAATTCACCCGGCGGGCAGATTTATGCCGGTCTCGCCATTTATGACACCATGCAGATCATTTCCAACCCGATCAGCACCGTGGCTGTTGGCGTTACCGCCTCCTTCGGGACCGTGTTGTTGACTGCCGGCACGAAGGGCAGACGCTACGCCTTACCGCATGCCACCGTCCACATGCACCAGCCTCTCGGCGGCGCACAGGGCCAGGCCACCGATATCGAAATTCAGGCCAAGCAGATCCTGCGCTTGAAGGTATTATTGAACGGCGTGATGGCAAAACACACAGGCCAGCCGCTCGAAGTCATCGAACGTGACCTCGACCGCGATTACTATCTCGATGCCCAACAGGCCGTGGACTATGGCCTTGTAGACCAGATCATCGAAACTCCTGAAAAAGTCGTTAAATAATCAATTCAGGTACAAGCAAGTAAGCAAGACCTCGAAGAGTAATTCTTCGAGGTCTTGCGTTTATAATATTGCCGATCGATATTAATTAAAGGATCGGAAATTATTATGACCTTCTCAATTGTTGCGTGTGATCTAAAAGAACAGGCTTGGGGCGTGGCGGTGGCTTCAAAGTTCCCAGCCGTGGGCGCGGTGGTCCCGTGGGCGCAGGCAGATGCAGGCGCGGTGGCCACTCAATCCTTTGTAAACACAACCTACGGCCCGCGCGGCCTTGAGATGATGTCTCATGGGCTTTCGGCAGATGAAACACTCGCAAAATTTCTTATGGACGACTCCGAACGTGAACTGCGTCAGGTGGGTCTCGTGGACAGAAAAGGGAACGCAGCCACCTTCACAGGCAGCGGCTGTTTCCCGTGGGCTGGCGGTGTCACTGGCAAAGGATACGCCATTCAAGGCAACGTGCTTGCGGGTGAAAAAGTTGTGATTGCCATGCAGAAGAAATTCCTCGCCACCAAAGGGGATCTACCCACTCGTCTCTTTGCTGCCTTGCTTGCTGGCGACCGTGCAGGCGGTGACAAACGCGGACGTCAATCTGCAGCCATCTATGTGGTAAAACCCAAAGGCGGGTACGCAGGCTATCTCGACCGCTGGATGGATTACCGCGTGGACGATCATGAGAATCCCGTCCCGCGTCTGGGCGAGTTGATCGGCTTGCATCGTTTATATTTTGGCAAAAGCCCCGAAAGCGACAGGCTCTCACTTAAAGGAAAAGCTCTGGAGCAGATGACAAGCATTTTAAAAAGCCAGGGATATCTCAGGAAGAATAAAATCTTTCAAAATGCATTTTATGAAATGATCGGCAATGAGAACTTCGAAGAACGTGCCGACCCCAGCGGCCTGTGGATTGACAAGCCTGTGATGAAATATTTACTAAAGAAATTTGGATAAAGAGAAAATAAATGATCCCCTCGAACATAAAAGCCCTCATCCTCGACATGGACGGTGTTATCTGGAAATCTGATGCACCGATCGGCGACCTGGCCGCCACATTCAAAAGAATCCGCGAACGCGGATTAAAATTTGTCTTCGCCACCAACAACGGCACAAAGACTCCAGAAGAATATCAACAGAAACTGGCTGAACTCGGCGTGCAAGTAGACGCTTCACAGATCATCACCTCCGCGCTGGGTATTGCCTTCATGCTGGCGCAGAAATATCCCAAGGGGACAAAGATATTCATGATTGGCGAGGCGGGCATTCGCATTGCGTTGGAAGAAAAGGGATTTGAAGTGCTCAACGTGGAAAATGCCGTCGAAGCGCAGGCAGTTGTCATGGGTATTGACCGTGGCATTAACTTCAACAAGATCGCCGAAGCCACACTGCTGGTGCGCGCGGGCGTCCCGTTTTATACAACCAATACAGACAGAACCTTCCCCACTCCGCGTGGAGAGATCCCAGGCTCGGGCGCGTGGGTATCTGTCATCTCCACGGCTACAAATGTACAGCCTATCGTTGCAGGTAAACCCTTCCCTTACTTGATGGAACTCTCCCTCGAACGACTGGGGTCTTCCAAAGAAGAGACACTTGTCGTTGGCGATAGACTCGAAACAGACATTGCCGCAGGGCAGTCTGTAGGCTGCATGACTGCACTGGTGCTAAGCGGCGTGTCCACGCAAGCCGAAGCGGACGAGTGGACTCCGAAGATCGATGTCATTGCGGCGGACCTAGCCACATTGGTCAAATAATTCAAGTTATGAAAATCTGCACCTGATACAAACGTGGGTGTTGAAACTATCAGCACATGAAAGTCTTTCAATAATGAAAAATGACCTGGCAACTGAAATAAAACAGCGCATCTTAAAGGGATTTACATTCCTTGTTTTCGTGTCCCTGATCTTGCAAGGCTGTGCCCCTGTGCCCAACCTATGGGGAGAGAGTCAATTTCCTGTTGCCAATCTGCCGCAATTGTTGTCAACAGACACACCAACTTCCACCGTTACCGCACTCCCTACAGCAACCTTTACCCCATCGCCTACATTTACACCTGTTTTCACACCAACCATTACCCTTGTCCCAACGGAAGCGCCTCCCTCGGCGGCGATCAAACACGTCATCATCATCAGCTACGATGGCATGCGCGCGGACGCAGTCGAAGCGGCTCCAATGACAAATCTGCTAGCCATGATGCAGGCAGGTGCCTACTCATTGACCGCGCGCACTATCAACTACGCGGTCACTCTGCCCGCACACGCTTCAATGCTCTCAGGATTGTGCCAAAGCAAACATGGCGTGGACTGGAACACGACAGCCTACTATCGAGGCTACTCAGAAGGTGTCGATGTCTTTGACCTTGCCCATACCGCAGGGTTGAAAACGGTCATGATCGTCAACAAGGAAAAATTTCGACAACTCGCCGAACCTGAAACCACAGACGTATTCAAACTTGTCTATGGCATTGAATCAACCATCATGAAAAATGCCATCGAGCAAATTCCATTGGGCTTTGATCTCATGTTTGTCCACTTTGGAAGCCCCGATGCCCGCGGACATAAATATGGGTGGATGTCCAATTCGTATCTCAAAGCATTGCGAGATGGCGATGCCGCTCTTGGGCAATTACTGACCGCACTGGATGAATACGGCATTCGCGATAGCACCCTCATCATCGTCACTGCCGATCATGGTGGGCACGATAAAGGCCATGTTGGTACCGTGATCGAAGACCTGCTCATACCGTGGGTGGCATACGGCCCTGGGATTCAGCCCATGCAGCTCACCAACCCCGTCAGTGTGATGGATACCGCCCCCACTGTGGCCTACGCCTTGGAACTTCCCATCCAAGCCGAATGGGACGGGCTTCCTGTTTACGAAGCGTTCGGGTTACCCTCCCCGTCCATTCATGGCGATAAGATATGTAAATAAAGTAAAAAAAGGCCGCACAATATTGTGTGGCCTTTTTTATTCTGTGAAACAATAACTACTAAAGTTATTATGGATCCGGAGTGGGTGGAGTAGCCGTAGCCGTAGCAGTTGCTGTGGCGGTCGCTGTTGCTGTAGAAGTACTCGTTGCGCCCGTGGGAGACACCGAAACAGTTGCGGCGGTATTGCCAACATTGACTACAACCGTCAGCAATGTCCCGAACGCCTGGGATTTATCATTGGACAGTCTCCATGTGCCAGTCATCGTGCCAGCCTTCGCAGGTGCGGTCAGCGCCACAGACACATCCACAGATTGCCCAGGTGCCACAACAGCCCCGATCGGCGTGGCCTTGCCGCCCATGACCTCTCCCGAAATGAAAATGATCTGATAGGTCGCAGACCATGTGCATGTGCCAGTATTAGACACCTTCCATGTCTTGGTAAAAGTCTGGCCAGCCGTCACTGCGGTATTGTCTGGGATGGTCACATCGCTAAGGTAGGCAGAGTTATCGCAGGTGCTTGCGGCAGGCAATGCAGAAGTTGCGAATGCAGTTGGTGGGGTGCCCAAAGTTGGGCTGGGAAATAAAGTAAAGGTAGGGGTCGGCGAACTCAAGGCGGGGTTAGGAGTCGCTGAAAGTAGATCAGCTTGCAGCGTCAATTGCTGCGCAGAAAAAGTCAACGCGGCGTTGGTGTAAATCGCTTCCAATTCCGTACCTTCCTCTTTCGGGCCGCTCATGGAAATGAACAACGTCACCACGCCGGCGACGATCAACAATCCAACGAGCGACCATAATATGATGGTTCTATTTTGTGTATTCATAGTTTCTCCTTTCGTACAAGGTATTGATTATATTTCGTGATTCTTAATGGAATCTGGTATTTTCTCTACGAACCCCCTGCTTTTCCCATACGATGGGATGCACTTATCCTACCGCATAACGAAAAAGCCTGCATGAAGGTTCCCATCGAATCATGGGCAAGTCACTTTCAATGCACCTTCTTCTGGTATCATACGCCTATGCTTATCTATGACCTGGACCTCCCCGCCCTCACAAAATTGCTCAAAGAATGGAAAGAACCCGCCTATCGTGCCAAGCAGATCTGGCAGGGGCTGTACCAACATTTCTACAATACGCCCGAGCAATTCACCACTTTATCCAAACCTTTGCGCGAAAAAATGAAGGAATTTGATTTCACAGGCATCACACCTTCCCTCATTCAAGATTCCTCAGACGGCCAGACGCGCAAGACCTTATTCAAATTACCAGACGGACACCTCATCGAAGCCGTGCTCATGCGCTACGATCCTGATTCCAGCGCCACACGCGGACGTCGCACGCTTTGCATCTCCACGCAGGCAGGCTGCGCCATGGGCTGTGTCTTTTGCGCCACAGGCCAGATGGGATTCAAACGTCATCTCACCCGCGGTGAGATCGTTGCCCAGGTAATGTATTATGCGCGCATGTTAAAGGATGAAGATCTCACCGTCACGAACATTGTGTTGATGGGCATGGGCGAACCCTTCCACAATTACGACAACACCATGGCAGCCATTGACCAACTCAACGACGCCGATGGATTCAACTTCGGAGCACGCCGCTTCACCATCTCGACCGTTGGCCTGGTGCCCGCCATCAAGCGTTTCGCTGACGAAAAGCGGCAGGTCAACCTTGCCATCTCTCTGCACGCCACAGATGACAAATCTCGTGGAGAAATGATGCCGATCAATAAACGCTACAAGATCGAAGAGATCCTTGAAGCCTGCGAATATTACGTTATGAAAACCAGCCGCCGTGTCACCTTTGAATGGGCATTGATCCAGGGTGTGAACGATACCCCCGAAGTTGCCAGAAAATTGGCAGTGTTATTGCGCGGACTGATGTGCCATGTCAACGCCATACCCCTCAACCCCACTGCTGGCTTCCAGGGTGAATCTACGTCCAAGGAACGAGCCATGATCTTCAAGGAAACATTGGAGCAGGCAGGTATTCCATGCACCATCCGCATGCGCAGAGGCATTGATATTCAGGCGGGGTGTGGTCAACTGGCAGGCGCGGTTACCAAGCCTTAATAGAGAGATTGAATAAAAAAATATCAACATAAAAAATAAAAAGCATAAGTCTCTATTGGCTACACGAAACATCATCAGAGATTTTTTTATACTTGTCTTTTATTCAGCTTTCTCACTTCGCATTAAACTAATGCGAATATCATTTCTTGTCAGAACATATTAATTAAAGTATAGTCATCAAACTTTATATAAAAATATCTCGCTCATGGTGAACTCAATGGATCAAAAAAGAAACTGGCTCGAACGCCCTCTTCATCCGCTCCTTCCTGCTCTCACAAATGAAGTCGCAATTTTTATCATAGTGATCCTGCTTGCGGTACTCACTCGTTTTTACGATCTCGAAGCGCGCGTGATGAGTCATGATGAAAGCCTGCACACATATTTTTCATGGCTGCTTTATCGCGGTCAGGGCTACCAGCACTCCCCCATGATGCACGGGCCTTTCCAATTCCATATTGTTGCGCTCACTTACTTCCTCCTTGGCGCAAGCGACTTCACAGCCCGCATCCCAGCTGTGTTGTTCAGCATCGCTACTGTTAGCATGATGTGGTATTGGCGCCGTTATCTTGGCAAATGGGGCGCGCTCATTGCAGGCATCCTGCTCGTCATCTCGCCATACATGTTGTATTACGGCCGCTACGTGCGCAACGAATCATTTGTTGGCTTCTCTGGCGTTGTCATGTTATATGCAATGTTACGGCACCTCGAAGTTGGTGGTAAAAAATATCTGCTCTTACTTGCCGCCGCATTGGCTCTGCACTTTACATCCAAAGAAACATCCTACATTTATGTTGCTGAAGCGCTCATCTACCTCGCCATATATTTCATCGCGCAGGTTACCCGCCGTCCGTGGCAGGATAAACTGCAAGAATATCGCGCCTTTATCATTTCGCTAGTCGTTGCCGTTATGCTCGTCACTGCAACTGCTGGATACGCACTCTACACCCGCAGCGAAGAAACCGTTGGCGCGACAGAAACAGCCGCCCCATCAGATCCCAACGCGACAGCAGCGCCTCTTGCCGTGCCCGAAACTGATCCAGTTTCAGCAATTGCCATTCTCGCTGTGGCATCTCTCGGCGCGATTGCAGCGGCGGGTTTCTTCCTCTTCCGTGGCTACACCTGGCAGCGCATCCGCGAAGAACGTTCCTTCGATCTGCTCATGGTTTCAGGGACGATCGTACTGCCCATGCTTTCCCCTCTGCCTGTCAAAATGCTTGAGCGGTATCTAAAAGTATCCATCCCCACTACATTTGCAGAAGTTCAAGCCCTGTCTTCAGATACACGTTCCATTTTTGTTATTGCTGGGTTTCTGGTGCTGATGTTTGCGATTGCCATCGTGATCGGCTTGTTATGGAACAAGGAAAAAATGTGGCAGACCGCCGCCGTATTCTGGATTCCGTACACCATTTTATACACAACCATATTTACGAATAGCAATGGCTTCTTCACTGGCGCAATTGGCTCGCTCGGCTATTGGATCGTTCAACAGGATGTAGAGCGAGGAAGTCAGCCCTGGTATTACTATCTGCTTGTGCAGATTCCAATGTATGAGTTTCTGCCTGCCATTGGTTTTTTCCTCGCGCTCATCATTGCCATCAGAAAAAGCCTAACACCAAAAATCGTGTCAACCGAGCAGGATGAAGTCCTTCAACTGCTTGAGGAATCACCCGAAGAGACGAATTTTTCAAACACATTCAGCCTGCTTGCCTGGTGGAGTGTGATCAACCTGGCGGCCTTCTCTTTTGCAGGCGAACGCATGCCCTGGCTCACCTATCACATCACACTGCCCATGATCCTGATCACAGGCTGGGCGCTTGGACAGGTCATAGAAAAAATGGATTGGGAAGGCCTGCGCGAAAGACGCGCATTGCTCACACTGGCGGCGATCGCAGTCTTTATCGTCAGCGTGATGGGCATGCTGATCAATCTATCCAGCACAACTCCCCCATTTCAGGGCAGGGAACTCGAACAACTGCAAGCCACAAGCGCGTTCCTGCTGCCCGCGATCATTGCGATCCTCAGCGCAGTAGCCATCACCTACCTTTTCCGTGATTGGACATTCGATCACATCAAACGTGTTTTTGTTTTGATAATCTTTGCACTGCTTGCGGTGCTGACTGGCCGCACCGCTTTCCGCGCTTCTTATATTACGTACGATCAGGCAACAGAATTTCTTGTCTACGCGCATAGCGCGACAGGCGTGAAAGATATCATCAATCAGGCAAAAGAGATCTCTGAACGAACCACTGGCGGAATGGGCATTTCCATTGCATACGACGCCAGCGCACCAGACACGGGCGTGTCATGGCCTTTTGTTTGGTATCTGCGCGACTTCACCAATCAACGCGCATTCGATCAGCCAACCCGCTCCCTGCGTGACTCAGCCATCATCATCGTTGACCAGAAAAATTTCGATAAGATCGAGCCCGCCATTGGGTCGGGTTACTATCAGATGGAATATGTCCGCATGTGGTGGCCCATGCAGGATTACTTCAATCTTGTCAGTGAACGGGATGCCACCCAACCCTTCTCTGAAGATTACGCTTGCAGTGGGTTATTAAGTGTATTGAAATTACGCACTTCCAAAGATTACAGCCGCTTCTGCGAAGGGTTCACAGACCCTGCCATTCGTGCCGGCATTTTCCAGATCTGGCTTAACCGTGATTACACCGCATACGCCGCGGCAAAAGGACGTCCAGACCTAACCATTTCAACCTGGCAGCCTTCGAATACCATGCGCATGTATATCCGTCAGGATGTGGCTTCACAGATATGGAACTATGGCGTGATGCCTGTCACAACGGGAGCGGCAGAAGACCCAACAGAAGGCAAATATGTGCTGCTCGCCGCAGACTTGATTTTCGATACTCTTCCATCGACCACAGTAGCCATGGCTGCGCCGCGCTCGCTGGCATTTGCCGCAGATGGCACATTCTATGTTGCTGATTCGCGCAATCACCGCATCCTCCATATGGACGCGCAGGGAAATCTGTTGAATGAATGGGGCACCTACGCAGACGGGACAAGCATTCCAACTGGCAATGGAACATTCAATGAACCCTGGGGAATTGCAGTCGGCCCAGATGGTTCTGTCTATGTGACCGACACGTGGAATCATCGTGTGGAAAAGTTCTCAGCAGAGGGAAGGTTTATTACCACCTGGGGATATTTCGGTCAGGGTGACACTCCTGAAGCATTCTATGGTCCGCGCGGTTTGGCGGTGGATGCTGAGGGGCGGGTCTATGTCACAGATACAGGAAACAAGCGCATCGTTGTGTTTGATGCGGACGGAACTTTCATCACGCAGTTTGGCAGCGCAGGCTTCGACCCAGGTCAATTTGATGAACCTGTTGGCGTCACTGTCGACAAAAACGGCACAGTCTACGTAATTGATACTTGGAACCAACGAGTGCAGACTTTTGTGCCACAGGAAATTGACGGCCTGCTCAGTTTCACTCCAGCCAAACAATGGGATGTCTTCGGCTGGTTCGGTCAGTCACTTGAGAACAAACCATACATTGCCGTGAATGATGACCTGCATGTCTTTGTCACAGATCCTGAAGGCTATCGCGTGATGGAATATGATCCAAGCGGCACTCTCGTTCGCGTCTGGGGAGATTATGGCGACACGCCCAGCGGCTTCGGCCTTGCATCTGGCGTCGCCATTGATGCGGACGGTCACGTTTGGGTAACAGACGGACAATTCAATCGTGTAATGAGATTTACATTACCTTAAAGTAAAAAGAAGTGCAGGGCATGCGCCCTGCACTTCTTTTTTATAGTGGTATAATGCCGATGCTTTTTCAAAAAAATCCTCCGAGGGAGAATAATGAAACTCCACGAATACCAATCCAAAACAATTTTTTCGAAGTATGGCATCCCGATTCCAAAAGGTCGGGTTGCGGCTACCGCTCAAGAAGCAAAGCAAATTGCGGACGAGCTTGGTGGCCGCGTTGTTGTTAAGGCGCAAGTGCTGGTCGGCGGACGCGGCAAAGCTGGCGGCGTAAAATTAGCCAAAGACTCTGCTGAAGCCGAACAACTCGCCACGCAAATTCTGGGGATGGAGATCAAAGGACTGCCTGTTCGCAAAGTGCTTGTTGATGAAGCCTCTGCTATCGATCAGGAAATCTATTTCGCCATCACCGATGACCGTTCTGCAAAGAAGCCTGTAATCATCGCTTCTGCCGCAGGCGGTGTTGACATTGAAGAAGTCGCCGCAAAGAATCCCGAGAAGATCGTCAAAATGCACATCGACCCATTATTAGGTATGCGTGAGTACATTGCACGTGATGTTGCTGCTGCCATTGATCTGCCCCGTGAATACTGGCGCGATTTCACCAAGGTTGCCATGGCTTTGTATGAAGTCTATAAAGCAACCGATGCAACTTTGGCCGAGATCAATCCATTGGTGATCACCAAGGATAAGAAACTTGTCGCACTCGATGGCAAGATGATGATCGACGACAACGCGCTTTTCCGCCAGCCCGAGCTCAATGAAATGCGCGATACCGACGAAGACGCTCCATCTGAAATTGAAGCCCGCAAATACGGTCTCTCTTTCATCAAGCTTGATGGCAACATCGGCTGTATGGTCAACGGCGCAGGCTTGGCCATGACCAGCATGGACGTGATTAAACTCTTCGGCGGCGAACCAGCCAACTTCCTGGATGTAGGCGGTGGCGCCAGTTCTGAAAAAGTGGCAGCCGCCATGCGTATCATTCTCACCGACCCAAGCGTAAAAGCCATCCTCTTCAATATCTTCGGCGGCATCACCCGCTGTGACGAAGTGGCACGCGGCATTCTCGTCGCCATGGATGAAGTCAAGCCCAAAGTGCCAATGGTGGTTCGCCTCGTGGGAACCAATGCAGAAGAAGGCCGCAGATTGTTGGAAAATGCAAATATGATCACCGCAGAAACCCTCGCCGACGCGGCGAAGAAATCTGTTGAAGCCGCGAAGAAAGGGAAATAGTCATGAGCGTATTAGTTGATAAGAACACACGCCTGATCGTTCAAGGCGTTACAGGCAATGAAGGTTTATTCCACACCACACAGATGGTTGCGTATTCGAATATTGTTGTCGGCGGCGTAACCCCTGGCAAAGGCGGCGAATGGGTTTTGGATGGGAAACTTCCCGTCTTTGACTCGGTCAAAATGGCAAAGGATGCCACTGACGCAAACGCCACCATCATCTTCGTCCCTGCCCGCTTCGCACCAGATGCGATGCTGGAAGCAGCCGATGCAGGCATTCCTCTCATCATCTGCATTACCGAAGGCGTGGCCGTGCAGGACATGATGCGCGTACGCAATTATCTGGACCAGAAGAAAGTCCGCTTGATCGGACCCAACTGCCCAGGCTTGCTCACCCCCGGCGAAGCAAAAGTCGGCATCATCCCTGGCAACATCGCCATCCCCGGTAACGTCGGTGTGGTTTCCCGCTCTGGCACACTCACCTACGAAGTTCTGTACGCCATGAAGAACCTCGGCATGGGTGCATCCACATGCGTAGGCATTGGCGGCGACCCTGTCAACGGCACGAACTTTGTCGATGTGCTTGAAATGTTCGAACACGATCCCAAGACCGAAAAGGTCATCATGATCGGCGAGATCGGCGGCAACGAAGAAGAGAAGGCAGCCGAATATATCTCTTCCAAGATGACCAAACCCGTCGCATCCTTCATCGCAGGCCAAACCGCCCCTCCCGGCAAACGCATGGGACACGCTGGCGCCATCATTGAAGGTGGAGCAGGCACAGCCGCAGACAAGATCAAAGCTCTCGAAGCTGCAGGCGTTAGAGTTGCCAAGCACCCCGAAGAAATACCAACCCTCTTGATGTAATTCACATGTACGCGAAGGGGCGGGTTCATCCCGCCCCTTTTTTGTTTAAAATAATAATGTGTAGGGGCAGGGAAACCCTGCCCCTACACATTCACAATCAATCTCTATCAGAAACACGTAGAGCCGCCTTTTGAAGGCGGCTCTACGGTTATAATCGCAAGAATTAATGAAATCTATTTCTTGTGCGCATCGATGTA
>JAVBXV010000096.1 GCA_030824405.1 Anaerolineales bacterium
CGCCAAAATTCTATCACGGGGCTTCTCCATGCTCATGCTGCTTGGATTATTGCTCCAACCGTGGAGCGGGTATTCTGTCTATGCCGCGCCAGGGGATATTGCGCGCGTTTCAGTTTCTTCAAGTGGAGCAGAAGCGGACGCAATGACCTATTCGGGAGATATCTCTGCGGATGGGAATTTTGTGGTCTTCGACTCGGAGGCGGGCAACCTTGTCGCTGGCGACACCAATGGGACGGGGGATGTCTTCCTGCATGATCGTCAGTTGCATACAACCGTCCGCGTTTCGGTGGACGCGACAGGTGGGCAGGTTGACGGAGGCGGTGGGGCTGCATCAGTCTCTGCAGACGGTCGCTTTGTTGCATTTGAATCTGGTGCTACAAATCTGGTGGCAGGGGATACGAATACCTTCACTGATATTTTTGTGAAGAATATGCAGAGCGGCGCTGTCACCAGAGTCACGGTCGACTCAAGCGGCGTGGAAGCCAATAACGATTCCAGTTCACCCTCCATTTCTGGTGATGGACGTTATGTTGCTTTTGTGTCCGATGCGAGCAATCTGGCTGCCAACGACGTGAGTGGAGTAGCGGATATCTTTGTCCATGATCTGCAGACGGGCACCACTGTGCGCGCCTCTGTAGATGGAAACGCTTCCTCCTGGGACCCGTCCATTTCTTTGGACGGCCATTTTGTTGTCTTCTCGTCTGGCGCGACCAACCTTGTAACTGGTGATACGAACGGGGTACGGGATATTTTTGTCTACGCTGTTCAAACGGGGCAGGTCACTCTGGCTTCGGTCAACTCGAGCGGCGTACAGGCAGATAAAGGCGGCGTGGATCCCTCCATTTCTGGAGATGGCCGTTACGTGGCCTTTTCTTCAGCCGCCTACAATTTGCAGACAGTGGATACCCTAAACTTTACGTATGTATACGTCCATGACCGCACAACTGGCGAAACAACACTAGCCTCATACAATAACGGATATCCAATGTATGGCACGGCAGATGACCCAGTCATTTCTGCCGATGGCCGATACATCGCTTTTTCATATGATGATAGAGGCGACGGAATGGCCGTGCGTTGGATCTACGTCCACGACCGTGTGACGAACACAACTGTTCTGCCCACAACAGGTGGCAGCAGTGATGATAACGCCACGCCTTTGCTTCCCTCCATTTCTGGTGATGGGCGTTTCCTTGCCTACGCATCGTCTTCCAATAAGCTGGTTCCTGGTGATACCAACGGTGTACGCGATATTTTTGTAAAAGAAGTTGCGTATCCTGTGGATGCTGTTCCAACGGTTGTCTCATCAGAACATGGCTGCCCAAGTGAATGCAGTGGGCCAGCAGATCAGATGGTGGATTTCCTGGTCAAGTTTTCTGAAACCGTCACAGGCGTGGATGTCACTGACTTTGCTGTTTCTGTTGTCAGTGGCGGCATTACTGGGGCAACGGTAACAGCTGTCAGCGGGGCGGGAAGCGATTATGTTGTCCGCGTTGATACTGGCACTGGCGATGGTACGTTCCGTCTCAATGTCGTTGACGATGACAGTATCAAAGATTTCCCGCTGAATCCATTGGGTGGCGTGGGAATTGGCAATGGCAGTTTTACTGTGGGCGGAATGTATACGGTTGATAAAAGTATTGTTGCGGCCACAAGTATTACGAGGCTCGACCCCGATCCATCGGCGAATGTGGCTGTTCATTTTGCTGTCAATTTTTCTGAGCCAGTCACTGGCGTGGACCTCAATGACTTTGCACCCGTCACAACGGGTACGATCACGAACGCGGCAGTAATTGGAGTGACTGGAAGCGGGTCTTCATTCACGGTTGCCGTGAACACAGGGGCGGGTGACGGAACGTTGCGGCTCGACCTGTTGGATAACGATAGCATTCTGGATGCGATCTTAACTCCGCTTGGCGGCGCGGGTGCAAGCAATGGCAATTTCACCAGTGGCGAAATTTATACGATCAATCGCGGCGCGCCCGTTGTACTTTCCATTTTGCGCGCTGATGCCAACCCAACCATTGCCGAGAGCGTGCGCTTCAACCTGACGTTTTCTGAAGCAGTCACAGGCGTGGATGCAAGCGACTTTGTGCTTGTCAATCCTGATGGAATTGGAAGCGCTTCGATCTTAACTGTGAATGGCTCTGGCAGTTCTTACACAGTTACCGTTGGGACAGGTACAGTCAACGGCGGCTTGCGATTAGACCTGGTGGACAACGACTCGATCATCGACGCCATGGCAGTTCCGCTGGGCGGCGCAGGTGCGGCCAATGGAAATTTCACTGGCGAAACTTATAACATCAACAAACTTGTCTTTTCCTATTTCACGACAACATTCAGATCAACTGGTGCGAATGATGGGTGGGTGCTGGAGACAAGCGAAAACAGTAATGTCGGCGGCACGGTTGATACACGCGCAACTACTTTTGTTCTCGGCGATAATGCCCAGAATTCTCAGTATCGTGCCATCCTGCATTTCCCCACATACTACCTGCCCGATAACGCCGTGGTCACTCGCGTTATTTTGACGATCAAGAAGCAATCAGTGATAGGCATGGACCCGTTCCTGACCCATCAGAATATTCAAGTGGATATTTGCAATGGCATCTTTGGTTTTGATGGAACCTTTGGTTCCTTCTCATTACAGCCAACAGATTTCCAGGCGAATGCCAGTATGAATTCTGTAGGTGTGATTGCCAACAATCCCATCACTGGAACCTATTGGACGATGCTGGATGCTACAGCAAATAACTTGATCAACCTGACTGGTTCAACGCAGATCAGGCTGGGTTTCCAGTTGGACGACAACAACGACCTCGGTGACGACATCATCGCCTTCCATAGTGGAGACGCCGCCTTGCTGCTGGATCGTCCGCATTTGCAGGTTGAATATTACGTACCGAAATGGTAAATGAATAAAAAAACTCCGAGTTCGAAAGAACTCGGAGTTTTTTTATTGTAGTTTTTTACACCAGCATTCTGACAGGATTTTCGAGGAACCCTGCCAGCGCTTGCATGAACTGCGCCGCTTCGGCTCCGTCGCTGACGCGGTGGTCAACGGAGATGGTGGCTTTCATGCGCCAGCCTGCTTTGATGACGCCGTTCTCGGCCACTGCAACTTCTCTTGCAGAGCTGATCGCCAAAATCCCAGCTTCGGGTGGGTTGACGATGGCGATGAATTCTTCGACATCGTACATGCCCAAATTGGAAGTAGAGAAGGTCGAGCCGTCTACATCTTCGGGCTTGACCTTGCCGTCACGGGCGCGGCCTGCCATGGCTTTGACTTCGCCTGAGATCTGGCGCAAGGTTTTTTGATCGGTGTCTTTGACGACCACGGTCATCAACCCTCCAGGGATGGTGACTGCCACGCCGACATTGACATGTCCAAACTGGATGACGTCAGTGCCTTTGAGGGTCGCGTTCAAATTGGGGAATTGACGCAGCGAAAGCGCCACGCCCTTGAGAATAAAGTCATTGACCGAAACTTTTTCGTTATCGGGTAAATAGGCATTGACCTGCTTGCGCATGTCCATCAACGCATCCATTTTGAATTCGTGGGTCACATAGAAATGCGGGATGGTTGCCTTGGATTCAACCAAACGGCGGCCAATGGCCTGACGAAGTTTGGTGGTGGGGATGACCTTGTCATCGTGCGAGACGATGACAGGCGAAACTGAAACAGGTGACTTTTGACCTTCAACCTTCGACGGCTGTCCACCACCTGCAAGGGTAGCTTCCACGTCCTTGCGCACGACACGCCCGCCAGGGCCAGTGCCTTGTACACTCGCGAGGTTGACGTTGTTATCTTTTGCAACTTTCTTCGCGAGCGGGCTGGCTTTGACAGGAGCACCGTCAGTGGGAGCAGCGGCTTGTTGAACAGGAACAGCAGTCGGCGCAGTTTGAGGCGCAGGTTTTTCATCCGCAGGCTTTTGAACTTCAACTTTTGCTGGCGCTGCGGCCGCTTCCACTTTTTCGCCTGCTGCACCGACGATTGCGATCGGCGCATTGACAGGAACCATCGTGCCCTGATCGACGACGAGTTGCAGAATGACGCCGCTCGCGGAAGATTCAACTTCAACGGTGGCTTTATCGGTTTCAATTTCTGCGAGCACATCGCCTTTGTTGATGTTCTCGCCAACTTGTTTTACCCAGCGCACGAGCAAACCTTCGGCCATATCGAAGCCGAGCTTGGGCATGGAAATTGTTTCTGCCATTATTTCAAAACCTCCTTTGCCGCGGCGACGATATCGGCAACTTGAGGGAGTGCAGCTTGTTCGAGCGTGCGGTTGTAGGGGAGTGGAACTTCTTTTTGCGCCACGCGAATGATCGGCGCATCCACGTAATCGAAGGCTTCTTCGTAAATGCGGCTGACAACTTCGGAGCCAACGCCGTATGATTTCCAGCCTTCTTCAACCACGATGGCGCGGTTCGTTTTCTTGAAAGACTCAAGCACAGGTTCCATGTCGAGCGGGCGCAGAGTGCGCAGGTCTACAACTTCGGCTTCGATGCCTTCCTTGGCAAGTTCTTCGGCGGCCTTCATTGAAAGCTCGAGTCCCTTGCAATAGGTGACAATGGTGAAGTCTTTGCCTTCGCGCTGCACTTTTGATTTTCCGATCGGAATGGTGTATTCGCCTTCGGGCACTTCACCGCGGACTTGATACATCGTTGCGTGTTCGATGAAAAGAATCGGGTCATTCGAGCGGATAGCTGATTTTAAAAGACCCTTGGCATCTTCTGGCGTTCCAGGGCTGACGACCTTCAAGCCAGGGAAATGTGCGAAGATGGCATCTGGTGTCTGCGAGTGCGTGGCGCCAAGTTGACGTCCGCCGCCGCCGACCGCGCGGATCACCAGCGGAAGGGTGAACTGTCCGCCGAACATGTAATGCAATTTCGCCGCCTGATTGACGATGTAGTCCATCGCTGAAAAAGCGAAGTTGATCGTCATCAATTCGGCGATCGGTCGTTGACCAACCATGGCCGCACCGATCGCGCCGCCGATGATGGCGTTTTCTGCAATGGGAGTGTCCTTGATTCGTTTCGGGCCATACTTATCGTAAAAGCCTTTGGTGACTGCATAGGTACCGCCCCAAACGCCAACTTCTTCACCCATAATAAAAACAGCAGGGTCGCGGTCCATTTCTTCCATAAGAGCTTGCGAGATCGCCTCGCGCATTGTAATTTTTGCCATGTGGTTCCTCGTTAATCGGGATTCGGGATTTGGGAGTGGGGCTTCGAGTGCAAGACCCGATTTCCAATTCCCAATTTGCGATTCCCGTTAATCTGCGTAAATATCCTTGAACAATTCGTCCATTGCGGGCTCGGGGCTGGTTTCTGCAAACTCAACCGCCTTCACTACTTCTTCTTCCGCGCGGGCTTCGATCTCGTCCAATACTTTGCGGGTCGCGACCTTCTTATCCAACAATTGCTTGTTGAAAATACCGATCGGGTCGTTTTCCTGCCACTTCTTTACTTCTTCAGCCTTGCGGTAGCGTTCGGGGTCGCCCATGGAATGTCCACGGAAACGGTAGGTGTCAATTTCAAGGAAGTACGGCTGGCTGTTCGTGCGGACGAATTCAATGGCGTCTTTTGCCGCTTCGTACACCTTCATCACATCCATGCCGTCTACCTGGCTGTTCTTCATGCTGTAGCCTTCAGCCTTTTGGATCATTTCAGAAACAGCAGAAGCGCGTTCCACTGAAGTGCCCATGCCGTATTGGTTGTTTTCACAAACCCATAGCACGCGCAACCCCCAGGTCTTGGATAAATTCAACGCTTCGTGGAAGTAGCCAATGTTGGTTGCGCCATCACCGAACATGCAGATGGTAACGTTGTCATTTTCTGCATACTGGTCGCCGAGCGCAAACCCTGCAGCAATCGGGAGGTGTCCGCCTACAATGGCATGTCCGCCCCAGAAATTCTTGGAGGTATCTGCCATGTGCATGGAACCGCCCTTGCCCTTGGATGTGCCAGTGGCCTTGCCGAGTAATTCCGCCATCATTTCATTGGTGGAAATACCACAATTCAACGCCACGCCATGGTCGCGATAGGCCGTGATCACACGGTCTCTTGGCTCACGGGCGGCGATCAACCCTGTCGAAACAGCTTCCTGCCCGATGTACAGGTGCATGAAACCGCCGATCTTGCCAGCCTGGTACAACTCCGCACCGCGTTCTTCTGCGCGGCGGATGAGCACCATTTGGTAGTAAAGGTCTAACTGTTGCTCTTTCTTCATTATATGGAAACTCCGCTAAAAATAGATCGTGCGTATTGGACGCACTGTGAAATTGAATTGATACTTAGGAAAAGAACACCAAAATACCATGGGCGTTATGATTTCCTAACTCGAATCGGGGATTATATCAGAGAAAAATTGCCCGAATTCAGAACGGAGAGTTTTTGAAAGCAATACATTACAAAAAAATATTAATCTCAAAAAATATTGACTTTTCTCCTGCGTGTGCTATAAATAATACGTCCGCCAGAGTTATCCAGTTATTTATTTCAAAGGAGAATTAAATGAAACTTACACCGCCCAAAATGATTACCTTCTGGATTGCCATCGCCCTCGGCTTGCTTGGCTTACTTGCTGAACTTGGTACTCTCACCATTTTGCCCATCGCCGCTTTCTGGCTTCTTTTCATCGGTTTTGTTCTTCTGGTTCTTGCCCTGTTGGTCAAAGGCCTCTAATCTTTTTTCAACTGGCGGATTTTCAAACTCCCTGCGGCAACGCGGGGAGTTATGCATTAAAATCAACGAATGGATTGGCTGACAGGTTCCAAACAAGGTGAGGCAAAAAAACTGATTTCGCAACTCGCGGATTCAACAAAACGCGACTCTGCAGCGCAAAGCCTGATAAAACTGGGCGCAGAAGCCGTGCCCGCCTTGATTGATGCGCTTCAAACTCAAGACTTGAGCCTGCTCCCGATCTACCAGCATATCCTCGCCCGAATCCCCTCCGCCACACCAGCCCTTATACATTTACTCGAAACCGCGCATCCGCTTGTGCGTGCCCGCGTAGCGGAAGCGCTTGGCTTTGGCAAAGATAAAACAGCCATCCCTGTTTTGCTGGAAGCGCTCAAAGGTGAGTATTTCACTGTCCGCGCGCAGGCAGCGGTGGCTCTGGCAAATATGGGAGACGCACGCGTGATCCCGATCTTGTTGCCGCTGCTAAAAGATGCAGATGATGAAGTCCGCAGTGCGGCCTGTGTTGCATTGGGAAAATTCCGCGACCCCGCCACCTTTGACGAAATTACCAACGTCCTGTTGGATGACCCTCAAATAGATGTTCGCCGTTCGGCTGCGAGAGCATTGGGAAATACCAAACATCCAGCCGCGATTCCTTTTCTAATGGAAGCCCTGCGTGATTCTTATTGGTGGTTTGAAAAAGAGCAGGCCGTTGCCGATCTGTTGAATGCAATTGCAGGAATGGGACCAGCCGTTGTAGCTCCGTTGATCGAAGCGTTGGCAGATAAAGAGGGAACGGTTCGTAAATTTGCGGCTATTTTATTGGGGCATCTTGGCGACATCCGCGCTTTGGACGAGTTGGGCATGACCTTGTATGATCTGCATCATGAAGTCAGCCTTGCCGCGGCAGAAGCACTGGCCAGGTTTGGTCCACAGGCAGTGGATAGCTTAAGCGAGGGATTACTTCATCCTGAAGCGGCGGTTCGTGAACACGCCATTATTGGGCTGAGCCGAATTCAAGATGAACGCGTTGCTCTATTTTTGATCGAAATGTTACACGACCCTGATCGCACCGTGAAAACACAAGCGCTCCAGTCTCTCGGAGAGTTGCGGGACCCACGCGCCATCCCTATGCTGCAGGAGATTGCCGCAAACCGCGCAGACAGGGAAATGTCCATGCTGGCGAAACAGACCATCGAAAAAATCAGGTGACGATCATTTCAAAAATGACTGTCACCTGATTTTTTATTAATTCATCTATGCTCGCTGAATGGGAGATTTACTTCTCGTCGTAGCGCGATCATATAAGGTGGGTAATTACGCTTTTCGGCTTTCCATTTCAAAACCTGGAATACGAGTGGCTCTTTCCACCCAGCGCAGGAACGCATCGAGCAGATAGACCATCGCGAGATAAACCAACGCGACTGCAAGATAAGTGCCGATGGGGTCATAGGTTTGCGCAGCAATAGATTTTGCTTTTGCCATTAATTCGGGGACAGCGATAAGAAATACCACAGCAGTAGATTTCAACAATGAGACAGGTTCATTTGACCATGCAGGGATGGCTAACCTTAATGCCTGAGGCAAAATGACATACCAAATAGTTTTCGCGCGCGACATGCCAATGGAACGTCCTGCCATCATTTGACCATCTCCGATGGCGAGCAGTGAACCACGTAAATATTCTGCTTGATACGCTCCGCTGTTCAAGCCAAGCGCGAGGAAGGCGCACCATTCACGTGAGAAGGTGATGCCGAGCCCAGGCAGGCCATAATAGATGATGAATAACTGCATCAACAAAGGCGTGCCGCGAAAGAGTTCGATGTAGCCAACGGCCAATCCGCGCACAAATTTGTTGCCGTACACCCGTGCCAATGATGCGAGCAGACCGAGGATGAAGCCCGCGGACAATCCTTCGGCTGTCAGCAACACCGTTATTCCTGCGCCTTTCAACATATCGGGCAGGAAGCGGACGAAGAATTCATAGAAGGCGATCATTCTACTGCGCCCTTTTCTTTTTCTTTCTTTCCATACAGTTCCGTGATCTTCCAAAGGAATTCACGCGTGCGGTCGTGCTTGGGGTGATAGAACAAATCGTCGGGGGAGCCTTCTTCGACGATGCTGCCTTTTTCCATGAAGACGATTCGGTCGGCTACTTCGCGGGCGAATCCCATTTCGTGGGTGACGACGAGCATTGTCATGCGGTCTTTTGCCAGTTTTGCCATCACACCAAGCACTTCACCGATCAGTTCAGGGTCCAGCGCGGAGGTGGGTTCATCAAAGAGCATGACGCGCGGATCCATGGCAAGGGCACGGGCAATTGCCACACGCTGCTGCTGCCCGCCTGAGAGTTGACCTGGATAATGGTCGGCGCGGTCTGCAAGGCCTACGCGGTTGAGTTCTTCCATCGCTTTTTCTCTGGCCTTGTCCTTCGGCATTTTCTTGACCTTTGTCAGGCCGATCATTACGTTGTCGAGCGCTGTCAGGTGATTGAAAAGCAGGAAGTTCTGAAAGACCATGCCAATTTGCTGGCGGACTTCATCCGCGTTGTGACCTTTGGCAGTGATCTCTTTATCGTCGAGGAATACTTGCCCGCCGTCGTTGGAGGTCAGCAGGTTGATGCAGCGCAGCAGTGTGCTTTTGCCTGTTCCACTTGGGCCGATGATGACGATCGTCTCACCCTCGTTGACTTTTAGATTGATGTCTTTGAAAATAACATTCTTGCCGTAAATCTTGGTCAGATTGCGAGTCTCTAAGATGGGATTGGTCATGGGAGTCTCCGTCATGGGTGAGTGGGTAATTTCGTTCGCTCAGATAAATAGTCGAGGGCGCGGTTGGTAGCGAAGACCAGGACAAAGTAAATAAGAGCAGCTATCCCGTAGGCAAGAAACGGTTGTTGAGTCGTCGCGGAGAGTTGCTGGGCACGGCGCAAAATCTCAGGGACGCCGAGTGCGTAGACGAGTGAGGAATCCTTCAAGACGATGGAGGCTTCATTCGACCACGGCGGAATGGCGAGACGCAATGCCTGTGGCAGCACGATGGTTTGAATGGCTTGCAAGCGGCTCATGCCAATGGCGCGGGCCGCGGTCATTTGTCCGCCGCCAACGGCGAGTAATGCGCCGCGCAAAATTTCCATTTGATAGGCGCTGCTGACGATTCCCAGCGAAAGTGAACCCGCCCAAAACGGAGTCAGGTTGATGACCTTGCCAGAAAGAATGAAATAGAGAATGAATAGCAGAACGATTGGCGGCACGCCGCGTAATAGCAAGCTGTAGATTGCCGCGAGTCGGTTGGATATTTTTCCCCCGTAGGTGTGGACGAGTGCCATCAAGAGGCCGAGCAAAAGCCCAAACGGCAAGGCGACTAATGTCACGCCGATGGTGATGGCAGTTCCTTGAATGATGTAAGAGAAGAAATTGCTCAGCATTGAATATAAAGTAGGGGCGGGGGCTGTGTAGCGTCCCGCCCCTACGATTAATTATTCAGCGAAGTATTTCACAGCCAACGTATCAATGAAACCTTCTTCTTGCAATTGCTTGAGGATGTCATTGATGGCTTGCTGGAGTTCAACGTCACCATTAGGAATGACGATGTTCATCGGGCCGCTGGAGAGCACGCCGTTGTAGACGATGGTCAATCCGCCGAGCTCTTCAACGAGAGCCTGCGCAGGGACAAAGTCTGACATAAAGACTTCGATGCGTCCGTTTTGCAGGTCGAGCATGCCTTGGTCAACGCGGTCGTAGCGGAAGAGATTCTCTTCGGGTAATTTGCCTGTGGCAACGAGATTGTCTGTCAGCCAGCCATCCTGTGTGGTACCCGTCTGCACACCGACTGTGTACGCGGCGACATCTTCAGGGTTGGTGATCGTGCCAGCGAAACCTTCTGCTACTGTGAAAGCATCTTCAGAGGTGTAGTACGCATCCGAGAAGTCAATGGTCTGGTCGCGTTCTTCGCTGTAATTGAATGCGGAGATGGAGGCATCGATCTTGCCTTCCTGAACGGCGGCGATCAGGCTGTCGAAGGGCATGTCTACCCATTCGACTTCAACGCCAAGTCGTTTGGCGATCTCGGCCATGAGTTCAATATCGAAACCAACTTTGACGCCGCTTGCATCTACAGATTCAAATGGGGGATAGTCTGCGGAGGTGCCGACTTTGATCACACCTGCTTCTTTGATGCCTTCCAGATGATTGGCTGCGGTGGAACCACCACAGGCGCTGAGCACAAGGCTCAACGCAACGAGTAACGAGACAAGAACCACAGTGCGCTTCATAGGTGTTCCTTTCAATTCAATTGTTGAGATGTGTGAGTTACCCGCGAAACGGGTTACATTGACTATAGATTTATTTTGTCTGACAAACAAGTGAGAATTGTCATAAATATTAATGTCCCCATGTTATGACTCGATTTTTATTTTGTAAATAAAAAAAGTTGTCACACCAATGGTGACAACTTGGATTAAAAAAGTAAAAAAGAGTAACTTACTAAACTATAGTTCAAGCAATTTGGAAATGGCTGGCGCAATGCCTGCCAGATCTGTGACATTGATAAATTCATCTCTTGCATTTTTATCACCAAGCAATAACAAGGGCACATGCGCCGCAGTATGTTTGCGCGTGGATAGGTCTTCCATGTTGCCGTGATCTGAAGTGAGCAGGATCAGTCCATCTTCGTTTTGCCAATTCTCGAGCAAGCCTTTGAGTACGCCATCGAATGTCTCAAGCTGTTTTATTGCAGAAGGCATATCCTGTTTGTGGCCTGCGTAATCACTGGCCCAATATTCAAAGAAGGAGAAGTCGTATTGTCTGGCAAGTTCTCCAAGTTTGGTTCCAGCGGTGTGGGCGTCAAATACGGGGGTGTCTGGGAAGCCAAGGAACTCACGCCAGCCCTCGCCTGTGAAATCGGCAGAGAGGGCGCGGCCTTCGTAATAATCTTTGTCGGTGAAAAGGGATATGCCTGCATTGGTCAATGCAAGCGGAATGGAAGAATACAAACGCTTACCTGAATCAATCCCGTCAAAGTAGCGTGGGGGATAGGCATTCAGCAGCGTGGCTTTTTTATTTGCCTTGATCGTCTTTGAGAAAATGGTTTTGCCGTCCAGGTATTGGGCCACTTCGGGGTTTGGTTTGGGTCCGTAGTGGTAGCCAAGCTCGGCAGGGATGTTGATACCTGTCAGCAGAACCGCCTGCCCTGTTGCAGATTGTGGCAGACCTTTTACGCCGAGGTTGGGGTCAACGGCAAGCAGGGACACACGCTCGCCTTCAAACGGCGCAGTGGATTTGGTCATTGCTTTGCCGCCGAGCAGGGATTGCAAATAGGGCATGTTCGCGCGGACGAATGGATTGATTTCAGCGTTGTCTTCGCCGAGGCCGACACCGTCTAAAAAGAGGAATAGGATTTTCATAAGAGGATTGATTGGTGATAAAAGATGAGGGATAAATAAACAATCCCGAGGAGGTGTCATGATTCTAGAATATGGGTAAGGCTATTTTTGAACCCCGAAGGGATGTCATGATTTTTTTTGATATAGGAACCAGGCTGAGGAACGTTCGCGTTTGTCGAAGCCGTCTTTGCGGGAGAGGAGGGTTAAGCCTTGGGCTGAGATCATGTCAATGTCGGCTGGGGCAAGCCCGGGCGTGGAACGAAGCGGGCGTTGTCCTGAGTCTGTTGAAGGGTCTGGTGCAAAAAATCCGTACATTAACCAGAATCCGTTTGGGGCGAGGATCTTGCTGAGCTGGGTCAAATAATCCGCTTTGTTTTCGATGCCGTGAAAACAACCCATATCAAGGGCGAGATCGAATTGGCCTGTGACGTTTTTCATTTTAGAAGCGTCATCTACAAATAGAGTTGCTTGAAGTTTTTCTTTTTTTATTTTTTGTTTTGCAATTTGAATGGCGCGCGCTGCAAAATCAAAGCCTGCAACCTGCCAGCCTGTTTTCGCAAGCGTGATGACATTGGTGCCTGTGCCGCAGCCAATATCAATGGCGCGGCCTGCGGGATGAGTTTTAATGAATTCAAAAAGTTCGGGCGGGGAGATGCCTGTGTCCCAGGGGGCTTTGCCAAAATAAAAAAGATTGAAACGCAGGCGTCTCAGTAAATTCATGGAAGCGAGTCTCGCACCAGTTGGGCGTCAAATGTGCCGATCGTGCGCCAGAGTTCGTTGCCTTGTGCGTCGAAGAAAATGAAGGTGGGGGTGAATTCAAATCCGTAGACGGGTGCAAGTTCCTGCGCAGCCTGATCTTGAATATTTAGGTGGATCACGTGTAATCTTTTGCCGATGCTGATCTCGTTATTGATCTCTTGTTCCAACGCATCCACCATGGGGTTGATGGTGGTGCAGCTGATGCAATAGGGGGATTGAAATTCAAGCAGAACGGGTGTACCTGCGCCGATCATTTCCTGCACCATTCTTGCATCTTCCATCAGCGGAGTTTGACGGGGATGGAGGATGATGACTGCGATCAGGGCGCCCACTGCGATCGTGCTAAAGGCGAAAATGTCGTTGGTTTTGGGTTTGTTGGTAAGCAGAATGAGCCCGGCAACAGCAACCACTCCAACTGCAATAAATAGAAAGGAATAATGATTGAAAAACACGCCCACTTTTACCTCTTTGATAAGAAAATCCTGCAGGTGAGTGACACACATGCAGGAGGGATATTCAAGCACCTAAATGTCATGTTTTCTGTGTTACGCTCACACTTTGACAATTCATTTGAGTTCTTTTACAATCGTGCAACTAGCTTTACATCCTACAATATAGGAAGGGCTTTTCCATGAAAGAGTATACCACCGAGTTTCTACGTAACGTCGCGCTGGTTTCACATGGAGGCGCGGGTAAGACAATGCTTGCAGAAGCATTTCTGCATGCGACGGGGGCAACAACCCGCCTCGGCAAGGTCGAGGACGGGACGACGGTTTCTGATTATGATGATGAGGAACACCGTCGAAAGATTTCCATTTATTCAAGTGTAATTCCCATTGAGCACCGCGATCACAAAATAAATATTATAGACGCGCCAGGCTACACTGATTTTGTGGGTGAGATGATCTCTGCCCTGAGTGTTGCTGATGGCGCGGTTCTTTTAGTGGATGCGGTTGCAGGTATCGAGGTCGGTACTGAATTGGCCTGGCGCTATGCAGACGAATTCAACCTGCCGCGTTTCTTTGTGATCAATAAGATGGATCGCGACAATGCCGATTTTGAGAAGACCTATGCCGCCATTCATGATTTTGTTCATGCGCATGGCAAGCGTGCGATCAAGGTTCACCTCCCGATCGGTTCAAAGAATGATTTCAAGGGCGTTGTGGATATCATCGGGATGAAGTCATATCTTGGTGATGGCAAAACAACTGCTGAAATTCCTGCTGACTTATTGGAAGAGGCGGAGAAAGCTCACTTTGCGATGGTGGAAGCTGCCGCCGAAGGCGAAGATGAGTTGATGGAAAAATACCTGGAGAACGGTTCTCTCACCGACGCAGAAATGGTACGTGGACTGGAAGATGTGGTCTACGCTGGACAATTTGTCCCTGTGTTCTGTGCGGCAGGCGCGCGCGAAGTGGGCGCGATCGCATTGCTCAACGACATCATTGACCTGCTGCCTTCCCCATTGAATGCTCCCAAACGTGCAGCACAAGGCAAAGGTGGTGAAGAAATTCTCAAGCCTGTTGATACCGAACCTTTGGCCGCGTATGTGTGGAAGACGACTGCAGATCCGTTCGTTGGCAAGATGACCTATTTCAGGATCTTTTCAGGCACTGTTCAGGCGGATGCGCGTGTTTGGAATCAGAATAAAAATGCTGAAGAGCGCATGTCTGGGCTGCATCTTCAGCGTGGAAAAGAAGCGATTGCCGCGAAGGTGATCCATGCAGGTGACATTGCGTCCGTTTCAAAACTAACGGTCACAGCCACGGGCGATACTTTCTGCGATAAAGGCCATCCGCTGACAATTGCAAAGCCGAAATTCCCTGCGGCTTTGTTCCGTGTGGCGATCACGCCCAAGACACAGGCCGATGCCGCAAAGATCACCCCAACATTGACCCGTCTTTGCGAAGAAGACATGACCCTGACCTGGGAGAATGATCACATTACCCATGAAACTGTCTTGCAGGGAATGGGCGACCAGCATATTGATGTGGCTCTGCATCGTGCGCAGAACAAGTTCCAGGTTGGCTTGTCCACACATGAGCCGCGCATTCCATATCGCGAAGGCATCACGCGCAAAGCCAGTGGACAGTATCGCCACAAGAAACAATCGGGCGGCGCAGGTCAATTTGGCGAAGTCCATTTGCGAGTTGAGCCTTATCATGATGGCGATTTTGAATTCGCTGATGAACTTGTCGGTATGAACCTTTCGAAGTCCTACCTGCCTCCAATTGAAAAAGCGATCAAGGCCACCATGGAACGCGGTGCCTTTGCGGGCTATCCCATGAACAACGTCAAGGTAATCGTGTATGACGGCAAGGAACATGAAGTGGACTCCAAGCCGATGGCGTTTGAGATCGCGGGCCGCGAGGCTTTCAAACTTGCTGTAAATGAAGCTGGCCCCGTCTTGTTCGAGCCGATCATGAATGTGCGCATCACCCTCCCTGATGCAAACATGGGCGATGTAATGAGTGACCTCAACACCCGTCGCGGACGTGTGCAAGGCACAGATTCTGAATTTGGCAGCACGGTCATCGTGGCGCATGTGCCCATGGCTGAAATGACACGCTACACAACCCAGCTCCGCTCCATCACTGGCGGCCGCGGCTTCTTCACCATGGAGGTGGATCACTACGATGTGGTTCCCTCTCATATCGCTGCGCCGATCATTGAATTGCACAGAAAAGAAATGGAAGCGAAGAAGG
>JAVBXV010000366.1 GCA_030824405.1 Anaerolineales bacterium
AGTGTGATACCTGCGCCTGCTATGAGTGTGTAGGGAGAGTTCCAGATATAAGGGAGAATGATGATGACGAGAATGCCAAGGAGGAGGCCGTAAAATGGGATTTTGACAATGTGGGGGATGTCTTTCTTCCATGCTTTGGCAAGGGAGAAAGGTTTGCGCATGCGCTTTTCTTTGACGGAACTGTTCGTTTGAAACTTGCGTTGTTTGGCAAGCGGGTCGCGTGCCTGGAGCTGCTTGTCTCGCAGTCTTTTTAGTCTTTCCTGCTCTTGATCGGACATATCAAGCCTCCTTTGTGTTTATAATTGTACAGGATTTTATACGAGATGACTGTCACAAATAATGTCACTAGATTTTTGGACGCGCGTAAAGTGAAGTATGCGACGCATGATCTGCCGCCTGAAAAACTTGGCGCAGTGGAAGCAGCCCAGTTGATGGGTGTGCCAGCCGAGCAGGTTTTTAAAACCATTGTTACCACGCGTGAAAAGGGGAAGCCTATCCTGGCGGTAACCCCTGGCCCTCGCGTTGTGGATTTGAAATTGCTGGCTTCGTTTTTAGGCGAGAAGAAAATGTCTCTGCCTAGTGAGCGCGAAGCCGAGGCGTTGACAGGTTTGCAGGCGGGCGGAATTTCTCCGCTGGCGTTGATCAACAAGGGTTTTCAAGTTGTGATCGATTCTGCGGCGCAGGAATTTGAGCAAATTTATATTTCAGGCGGCCAACGTGGGCTGGATATTCAACTGGGGGTTGCAGATCTGGTGAAGTTGACAAATGCAAAAATAGGCGCGATTAGTAAAGACAGGTAAAAAGAATCTGTGTTTATCTTTCCATTAATAGGTGACGAAATCACCGATCAGTCCATTATTTACCCAAACGGTGTACCTGCCATTGGAATACACCCCCAGTAAAATTGTGGCTTCAAATTGTTGGAAGACATTATCGCAGTCCACTTTTGAGTTTACGAGGCTGTAGACTTCCACGAATATTTGATAATTATCATCTGGCAGAGATACTTCAACGCGCAGTTCATTGCACACGCTCGGTACCGAACCAAGGATGCGCAATTCCACGCGTGTGGGGTCAAGATCGAATCGTTCTACAAGGTCGATCGAGGTCATGTCTACAGTGGCAACTTGTAAAGACCCATCTCCGGGTTGCGGGCCGTAGGGATTGTCTGCGGTAACAAGCACGAGTGGCGTGACGGGCGTAGATGTGGGCTCTGGTGTGGGCACAGGCATGCAGGCTTCGATCAATAAGGCCAGAATGAGCAACTGAGTAAATCGCATTCGTCTATTCTCCAAAATGATAATATCACGGTCTCATTGCCATGCTTGCAATTAAAAAACTCACCCAAAGTTTTGGATGAGTTTTTTTCTGATCTAGGGTTTGCCCTTATTTTGCAGGCTTTGCAGAAGGTCGGTGCTTGCACTCAGGATGGGCCCAGCCGTTGGGTCTTGCGACATAAACTGTCCTGGTCCCATGCCCTGATAAATACCAGACGGAGTGGCGATGTGTATCGATACCAAATCCATCTGTGCTGGAGGTTTTGTCATGACATCTGTTAACGTCAATGGAATGGTCTTCAATGCTTGCTCTCCCGCGTTGAGTAGGGTATCGATCTTTTCATCGAGCGAAGTATCTGGCTTTTCCCAAATTGCGCCGCCGCCTGATGTGTGTATGATCCGCGCGGAGTGATCGGCAAACCCGACCACCAGAATGAGTCCTGTCGGTGTTACAACTTCCACCATCACTGCATAAACTTTTTTGGCAATATCTGCCGAAGGCTGTACTTTTAAAAAATATCGCAGAAACATCCAGGCTTGCATGTAGTGACGGGTTTCCAGCCCTGGGGTTTCCAGGATCTGGCGATATATCGCTTCCGCTTCCTTTAAGTTTTTCGCGGCGATCTTCTCGCGCGCATCCACGAACATAGCCCATGGTTGTTCTTTGAGATTATCTTTTGGCCACTCGTTCAGCGGGGCATTCCCCATGTAATTACTACGAAGCTGCATGAAAGAGTTTACTGCGTCCGCCTTTGGTTCCTTCTTTTTGAACAAATTAAACATAGCCTCTCCTTTGTAAGATTTGCCCGAGTATATCCAAATACGGCATAAGGTAAATAGGACTTTTGGATTTAGTTCTCCCTCTTTAATCTGATTTGTTCAAATAAATGCGGCGCGACGACGTAGATCCCGCGTCCACTCACAGCGACAGTTGAATCGGCCAATTTGATTTCACCTGTCGAGAAGACTTTTCTCTCGTCCACTTGCGTGATGCGCGCTTCAACGGTCAGCGGCTGGTTGAGTGGAAGCAGTTTGTGATAGTTGATCTCCAGATTGACCGCCACTACTTTATGTCCCGCCGCCCAAACACAGAGCCCCATGGCTTCATCTATGATCGCCGCAGAAGCGCCGCCATGGGTATTTCCAGGCGGACCTTGATGCGCTTCGTTCAATGTGAATTCAGAGGTGAGGATGCCGTCATCATCTACGAACATGGTGATACCGATGCTGTGCGGGTTGTCCGGTCCGCAGACAAAGCACCAACCGTGATAGGGAATTTGCCTTTTCATGAGATTATTGTAATCCTGGTTTAAAAAATAAACACAAAGTACACGAAGGTTTGAATTTGGGTTTAATGTTTTTTGCTTCACAGTGTTGAAAACTTCGATTAGCTCCAGACAAATATCCACGATAATCACTCAACCTACTTTGTGTTTAATTCTTTTCCCTTTCATGCTAAAATTCACAAATGATGATCCGCGTCAAACTGATCGCCAATTACCGCGAAGCACTTCCGCCCGAAGCAAAAAACGGCGTAGTGGAATTGGATGTGCCGCAAGGAACGACGATTTACGATGCGATCTCGCGTTTTGATATTCCCCTTAATGATGAAAGTGTTATTGTGTTAAACGGCATCACCGTGGACATGTCCACTCCGCTCAAAGAAGGCGATATGGTCACAGCGTTTTCAGCAATTGCTGGCGGCTAATTATTTAACCACGAAGAAAAGACTTTTGACCTTCGACCTTTGACTTTTTTATCCTTCATCCTTTTCCCCCAGGAGTTTTCCCATGTATGGCTGGCACCTCAGAATTCTTCGCGTAAACCTCACGACTAGAAAAGTAACAATGGAAGATGTAGACCCCAAGATCGCGCGTGATTATCTCGGCGGGCGCGGATGGGCGATTCATTATCTGTATAAAGAAATGGATCCCAGGGCTGATGCACTCTCGCCTGAGAATATGTTGATCTTCGCCACTGGCCCGTTGACCGCCACTCCCGCGCCGACGGGGAATCGTTATATGGTCGTCACCAAGTCCCCGCTGACGGGTGCGCTGGCGCATTCCAATTCGGGCGGCGAGTTCCCAACCTGGATGAAGCGCACGGGATTCGATATGTTTATCTTTGAGGGCAAAGCGTCAGAGCCGGTATATCTTTTCGTAAATGAGGATCAGGTTGAGGTTAGGTCAGCGGCGCATGTTTGGGGCAAGGATACACATGAGACGACAGATATCTTGAAGGGTGAAACATCTCAGGAAGCGAGAGTCGCATGTATTGGTCAGGCAGGTGAAAACCTCGCGTTGATGGCGGCGATCATGAATGATAAACATCGCGCGGCGGCTCGTTCTGGAGTTGGCGCGGTGATGGGCAGTAAAAATCTTAAGGCGGTGGTGGCGATGGGAAATAAAAATCCGCCGCTGCATGACCCCGAAGGCATGCGCACGTTGAGCGTCAATACATCCAAAGAAGTGGGCGCGGATGTGAAGAAGGGGTCGAACATGCGTATTTATGGCACGTCTTATGTGCCGCAGGTGACCAACACGCTTGGTATTTTGCCGACGCGTAATTTTCTGCAAGGCACGTTTGAAGGTGTGGATAAGATTGATGGCGATGCGCTCAAAGATCAATATTTGATTCGCCACACACCTTGTTATCGCTGTCCGCTTTCGTGCGGACGTTTGACCGAAGTGCCCGATGGCCCATATAAAGGCAAAGGTGAAGGCCCTGAATATGAAACTATTTCATCTTTGGGCACAGGCTGCGGAGTGAGTGATCTTGCTGCACTGCTCAAGGCGAATTATCTGTGTAATGAATACGGCATGGATACGATCACAACGGGCATGACGATTGCCGTCGCGATGGAAATGTATGAGAAGGGGTATATCTCTGAAGAAATTATCGGCATGCCGTTGAAGTTTGGTGACCACGATGCGATGATCGCGATGGTCAAGTTGATGGCATTTCGTGAAGGTTTTGGAAATGATCTAGCGCAAGGCAGTTTCCGCCTCGCTGAAAAATATGGTCACCCCGAACTCGCAGTGACCACACGCAAACAAGAATTCCCTGGCTACGATCCGCGCGGCTCGCAGGGCATGGGCTTGCTGTATGCCACATCGAATAAAGGTGCATCACACATGGAAGGTGATGTTGCTTACGAAGAAGTTTTCGGCGTGCCTGTTAAAGAGAATCCGCACACCACCGAAGGCAAGCCAGAACTTGTGCGGCACTTTGAAAATTCTTTCGCGTTGATGGATAGCTCGGGCTTATGCGTTTTTGTCGCCATTCGTTATGCCTTCAACAAAGACCGCATGATCCTGCCTTTGCGTGTCACTGAAATGATGAATCTCACCACCGGCGCGGAATATACGCCCGAAGAAGTGATGATCGCCGCCGACCGTGTTTATACCCTTGAGCGCATGTTCCTGATCAAAGCTGGCTCCGGCCCTGAATATGACACGCTTCCGTATCGCATGTTGCACGAGCCGCTGCCTGATGGCCCTGCCAAAGGCATGGTCGTGAAACTCGATGAAATGCTGCCCGAGTTTTACAAACTCCGCGGCTGGGATGAAAAAGGATATCCCACCCAGGAGAAATTGATGGAATTGGAATTACCGTTGAATTAAAAACAAAGCGGACGCGATGAGCGTCCGCTTTGTTTTTAGGCCTCATTGTTTTAATTTGATTCAAGGATTTTTGTGCAATTGCGCCCTGCCTGTTTGGCGCTATACATTGCTTCATCTGCGCGATTGAACATACTTTCGACTGATTCAAGCGGTGAGTCATGGTTCATTTCGACGATACCAAGACTGACCGTGACTGATATCACTCCCTTGTCTGTGCTCACACGCAGGGCTTCTACTTTCGTACGGATACGCTCTGCCAATGCATAAGCTTGTTGGGCGCTCGTCATTGGCGAAAGGATAATAAATTCCTCGCCGCCGTAGCGTCCAAGCAGGTCTACGTTCCGCATTTCCGAGAGTACCACTTGTGTGACCTTGATCAAGATCTGGTCGCCAACGACATGTCCCCAGGTGTCATTAACCTTCTTGAAATGATCAATGTCAAACATGATCATGGTGAGCGGCTGTTTGTAGCGTTTGGCGATACTAAACTTGAGTTCGGCCAGCTCGAACATGTGGCGGCGGTTTTTTATTCCGGTCAGATCATCTGTGCGTGCCAGATGACTTTCGCGTTCGAGGGCCTGCTCAAGCGCATCCTTTGCCTCACGCAACTCTTCCTCAATGCGTTTGCGCTCGGTAATATCACGCGCTGCGCCCAGGATAGCCATGGTTTTCCCTTTGTTGTCGAAGAGGGGAGTGAGCCAGGCTCCCAGCCATATGTCACCATTTGGAAAATTTATGAGGGCTTCCCTATACAGGGATTGTCTTATTTTAAATATCTTTTTTAGTATTTGCTGGTGGTATTCACTATTGTCGACTGGAAACAGATCACGAATATTTTTCCCAACCAGCGCTTCCGGAGAGGAGACAAAGGCTCGGGCAATCAGTTCATTGGTATAACGAACGCTGCCATCCGGGGCGACCATGAAAATATAATCACCAGCCGTTTCTGAGATGGCACGGAAGCGCGCTTCGCTCTCTCGTAAGGCTTCTTCGGCGCGTTTGCGTTCTTCAACTTCGGTCGTCAGGGCATCCAGTGTGCGACCCAACTGTTCTTTCATTTGGTTGAATGAAACTGCCAATCCGTTCAACTCTGCAATACGCGTGCTGGTATCCAGTTCGCGTCCCCATTCGCCCAGAGCAAGCGACTGAGCAGAACTGTCCAACTGCAGGATCCTGTTGGTGATTTTTGAGGTAAAAAATAGACTGGTCGCAACTGCAATGATCAATGTGATGAAGATAAGCTGAATAGTAAGGGTGTTCCCCTTGTTGATCCGTTCCATGAAAGCGGATTCAGGGATGACGACCACAACGATCCAGTCAACACCGTAGGGGTCACGTACAGACTGGAACTGCATGAATTGTTTCTCGCCTTCCAATGTGAACTCAACTTGTTGTTCTGATATTGGAGTATTTTTGAGGTCGCCGTATTTTTGAATGAGCAGGTTTTCCGATTGGCGTATCACAGCGGATTGACTATCACGTGCATACAAGCGTTCCATGGTTCCATTATTGTTTGCCACCCTAAAAAGGGTTTCCCCAGTGGACGTGGCGATCAATGCGCCTGAACGCTCCATAATAAAAACCTGCCCTGACGGGCTGATGCTCAATGTTTCAAGATATTTACTTAATTGTGAAAGAAAAATATCCACAGAGACAACGCCCAACAGGTTGTTGTTGCTGTCATAAACTGGGCGGCTGGCAGCGATCGCCATATCCTGCCCAGTAAAGAGAATATAAATATCACTCCATGTCTCGTGGCCCTCTTCAATGGCGCCAACATACCATGGACGTGTACGTGCGTCGAAATTGGGAACCGTTGCGAGCGGCGGAAGAACGATGTTCTTTGTCGCATCCAGACCAAATTTTTGAAAATCGCCGCTTTCAAGATTCTCTGTAATCGTCACGTAGAGCGAACCATCCGCTCCTTCGCGACCGCCCCCAACAAGCCCGCCTTGAGAACTCCCAAAATATATACTGGTAATGGATGTATGGATGAGGGCTTGATTCAAAAAATGTTGTTGCATTGAGCTTGTGTTATTTAGATTCAATTCCCCGTTTTGGATGGCGTACGCGTTCATTTGGTTGATCTGATGAGGCACACTCAAAAATGTAGCAAGATGCTGGTTGACGCCCAGCGCAGTTTCATTCCCCAATTGGCGGGCAACATCATTGACCGCTGCCTGTCCATTCAGAAAAGAAATGATCCCCACTGTCGTAATGGATAGAACGATCAAGAATACATAAGGCGCCGTCAACATCGTACGTAAAGACACCAGGATGGTGGGTGCTTTTTTACGCTTTTCTGGAGAATCATTCATGTGCTTTGTTGGATTATACAATGTAATAAATAAGAATTAGACGGCATTTGCAATAATGGCAGGTGAGACGAGTATCCGCTTCTTTCTTAAGAAATAGCTGCTTCTGTTTTCTGAATCTTTGATATTATTCCCAGCATGAATGAACCCGAATCTCCAGCCACTATTTTATGTAAATCCTGTGGATTGTGTTGCAGCGGACATTTGTTTGCCTGGGTACGACTGAATGCCAACGAACTGGACCGTTCCGAAGCCCTCGGCTTGAACGTGATTCGGAACGATCCGCGCCAGCGTGGATTTACACAACCATGCCCCGCCTGGCAGGGAATATGTACCGTGTACACCTCGCCGGATTATCCACGAAGCTGCGGCAATTATAAATGTAGGTTATTCAGGGAACTTGCGGACGAAAACATCCAACTGCCCAACGCGTTGACCGTTGTGCAGGATGTTCTGAAATTGATCCACGAAATCGAACAACTTTTGCCCGCGTCAAAGGCGATAAGTTTTCGCGAACGTTTGATCACACACAAGGAACAACTTGAAGAAATGAATGCTCTTGAGCATAGCGCGGTTGATAAAGAGTTTTTACTTAAAACTGAAGAGTTGTTGAACCATTACGATAACCGTTTTGGCGTGGACGATTTCATTGATTATGATGCTTGAAATATTTACTTGAGTAACCCTTGCAGGTCATTCGTTGTGGAAAAGAATTTCCGAAATGCAGAGGTCTCACTCAGTACGCCCCGCAACGCAATAAATAGTTCCAGTTGCAGGTATGGATTCTTTTCCAGTTTCGACGCAGAGATGTTAAGTTGATCTTCGTCCATTTCCACAGTTAGTTGACCGCCCGCCGCAAGCCAATCCAAACCGATCTGTACCGCGCTCTCGCGAGAAGCCATCGCCGCCGCCAATTCGTGGACGGTGGTTTTGCCATCCCATTTGTTCAAAGCAAATTTACATAACCCAGCCAGCCTGCTTAGAAATTCTTCTGGCTTTTCCTCGGCAGGTGGAACTGCGAAAACAGTAACAACTTTTGGATTGACGATCTCCAAAGCCTTTTGCAATTCAACAGGAGACGGCGGAGTTGTGTAGATCGCGAATTCATCTGCCTGCTTTAAATTGAAGCGCGAAATGCCTTTCGCTTTTTCACTGCCCTCTGCCCAAACCAACACATTCGCCTGCAAAGCGTTGAACTTGCCGCTCTCCATTCTTAAATCTCTAATTTCTAATTTTGATCTTCGAACTTCAATAGGTTGTTCTGCATCTGGTGTAACCCTGAATTCTTCGAACACGATCGAGAGTTGTTTTTGTCCACGGAAGGTGGTTGCGCGGAATGAATATGCAAGATCGAATATCCCTTCGGGCATTACTTCGCCCGCGCCGCCCCACCATAAAACGGATTGAACATTTCCACTTTCATCTTCCACATTCAAGCGCAGGTGCTCTTTCGTTTTTCCGATCGTGGACACGGATTTCAGTTTTAGTTTTCGAGTCGCCAACGTTAAGGATGGGTTGCCAGCGCCGAATGGAGCCAGCCCTTCAAGTGACTCCGCCAGATCAAGATGGAGTTCACTCAACCCCAGCCATGCGTCAATTTGTAAAGTGGGTTCTTCAAAAACAACTTTGCCAAGTTGCTCTTCAATTGCTCTTCCAAGACCGCGGCGAAACTCAGTTAAATTATCTGCGTTGAGTGCCATGCCTGCGGCCATGGGGTGTCCGCCAAAACCATGCAGAATATCTTTTTGTGTGGCGATCGCCTCGGTGATGTGCAACCCTTCCACAGAGCGGGCAGAACCGCGCAGCACTCCATCAGTTTCATTGAAAAGAATGGCGGGCTTGTGATATCGATCCACCAGTTTGTTGGCAACAATTCCCACCACGCCGCCAGGCCAGCCTGGATGTGACAAGACGATGGCAGGTTCTTCCAATAGCTCGGGGTTCGCTTTCAATTGCGACTCTGCCGCTTCATATACTTGAGAAGTTAATAACCTGCGTTGCGAATTCAATCCTTCAATTTGTGCGGCCAACACACGCGCACGCGCCGAGTCATTCGTCAGCAATAATTCAACGGCGGGGTTGGCATCTCCCAAACGTCCCAATGCATTCAGGCGCGGCGCAAATGTAAAGCCGATGGTTTCTTCTGTCAGTGTTTCGAGGCTGGTGCTGGATAATTCAGCGATCACTTTCAGTCCCAGTCTTTTTGTGTCGCGCAGTTTTTGAATTCCCTTTTGCGCGAGTGAACGAGTTTCATTTTTTAGTAAAGCAATATCGGCGATCAAACCCAACGCCACGAGATCAAGTAAATCTTCAAGAGGTATTTGACCTTCGACTTTAGACCTTTGACCTAATAGCGCCTCCGCTAATTTATACGCCACACCCACACCCGCCAAATTTGCAAGCGGATGATTTTTTTTCAACAGCTTTGGGTTGACGATCGCAAACGCATTCGGAAGAGTCTCGCCGAGATCATGATGATCGGTGATGACCACATCCACGCCGCGCGAGTTGGCGAAGTCTACGGCTTCGTTTGCAGTAATGCCTGTATCACAGGTGACGATCAACTTCGCGCCGTTATCGATGATCGGCGCAAGCGTTGCCACGTGCACGCCGTGACTTTCCTTGCCGCGAATGGGGATGTAGTAAATCACATCCGCGCCCAGCGAGCGCAGCGCCTGCACCAGCAGCGCGGCGGACGTTTGCCCGTCCACGTCGAAATCTCCCCAGACACAGATCAAATCCTTGTTGCGGATAGCCAACAGAATGCGATTGACTGCGTTTTCGATATTTGGAAACTGCGCAGGCGGAGTCGCATCTGGATGTAAGAACGCTTCAACCTCCGCGGGGGAGCTGATTCCGCGTCGGAGCAGAGTCTGCGCGATAAGCGGGGACAGGTTGAGGGTCGAGAATGAAGCGGGGATTTCTACAGGGTGAGGATCAAGCCAGCGAGTCATAGGTCAGGTGATTTTATCCGTAAAGAGAACTGTTGGTGAAACTAGCGGCCCGTGCCGTATTTGCGAAAGGCGAATGCCAATGGAATGCCAACGATGAGATATGCGCCAAAATAAAGCAGGCCGCCTGGGCGTTCGGCGAAATTGAAAAGGCCGAGATATATGAATGCGGCGGCGGTGATGAAGACGATCAGCCCATAGGCCGCAAAGGAATGATGCATAACCGCATTCAGGCTTCTATCCCAAAAGTAGGGGACGACACCCAGCGCAAGCGCGAAATAGAAAACGCCAAAGCTGCGCAGAGTGAAGAGTGACATTACTTCAGGAAAGATACCCGCGTTCGTGCCAGGCGCGCCAATCTGTGCGGTCAATCCATACAAGCCAAGAAAGCCGACGGCGATGACAAATGCAAATGCGGGTATGCTTTGTGCCTTTGTGAAAGTTGGCCCGCTCAACTGTCTGGATGGACGAATGCGAAGATAATCAAAGATGCCAATCAATGCGGCGAGCGTGTTGATGAGGAGTGCAATGAGATACAGCCATGCGATCGGGTGTTCAAGTTTTAATTTATCGCGAAAGAGAAACAGCACGATCAATTCGCCGATACCAAAAAGCCATAGGTAAATAAGCGAACTGTAGATCAGTTTCCACTCCCAGCGGCGGGCGTTGATGTAGGCCAGCCATGCGTTGCCAAGACACCAGCCGCCAATGGTGATGGTCATGAAGGCGGTCACTTTCCAGGCGAAGACGGGTGCGAGTTGTTCGGGGAATAAAAATAAAAGTGTGCCCAAAATTCCGTAGAGAATGGCACAAAGATAGGTAAGCAGACGGGATGTGTTTGAAAGCATGATTCCTCTGTTCTATTTCACACTGAAACTCATTTTTTCCTTGACCGCTTTTGGCAGTTCAGGAAGGCGGCTTCTTTCGACAAGGAAGGTGGCGATCTCGGTCAACTCTTTGAAAATATAATGTTGGCTCAATGCGCCTTCGAGATAACCAGACCCGCTGGTGCCGCCTGTGCCAACGCGCATGCCGATCATGCGGCGTACCATCAGGATGTGTTTGTAACGCCAGTTGGAGAGCAATTCATCCACTGCGATCAAGACGCTTAGTAATTCAAAGGGTAACTGGAAGATGGGCAGGTTGCGATAGAGCATGATAAATAATACCGCGCGCATCGCGGACGCTGGAAATTCTCCGCGGCCATCTTTGAAGAAGACGGTTTCGAAATCTTCGAGACGCCCTTTTTCACTGGTGGATAGGCTGTCTTGATAGATCCTTTTGTAGTCGAGCCAGAATTTATAGGCGCTGGTGTCGGTAGTGTGATATAGGCTTTGATACTCTTTCCATAACGACTCATCAAAGACGGGTGTGCGCTCGGCCCATTTGATGACCAGGTCTTTCAGCGTGGAGTTGGCTTCCGCTTCGTTGATGGCATCAAAGTCGTTTTGTGTAAAACCGCCTTTGCGGGTGTGTTTGTAGTAATCGGCTTTGTATCTTTGGTCCATTTTCAAGCCGAGCTTGGCTTCGATCAGCCTGAACTGTGCGCTTTGAAATCCCGAGGCAGGGACAAGGTAATTTCTGAATTCAAGAAAATCCATGGGGGTCATGGTTTCAAGAATGTCCACTTGTTTGTTGAGCAGCTCAAGGATCTTTACGATCCGCTTTAGTTTATGGACAGCGTTGCTCATGTCGCCTGAATTGTCGTTGATATTGTCTTGCGTGAAGATGCCGTTGACCAGATCCAATTCGTAAATGATCTGTTTGAACCATAACTCATAGGTTTGATGAATGACGATGAACAACATTTCGTCACCCGCGCCGTTGGCCAGGTGAGCTGTCTTTGGATGTTGACTGTTGAGAATTTTATCGAGTTCGAGGTAGTCTGCATAATAAAGGGCGTTTTCTTCGTTTGCCATAAGGGGTCCTCGCGATTTAATTATTTGAAGTTATGCTGGCAAGTATCATGGGGCGGGTGGTGAATGTCAAGGATGTGGTTGTATAATATGCGCCAAGTTTACTGTTGTCCGTTCGGAATCCTGCCGAATGGGAGGAATATTTCCTTCCACATTATTTATCAGTATAGGAGAATGAAATGAAAAAAGTATTTAAATGGATCGGAATTGTTGTTGGTTCGCTGGTTGGTTTACTTCTTGTTGCAGGTGCTGTGCTTTATCTGATGGGGAATTCTCGTATGAATAAAACCTATGATTTTCCACCTTCCAATATTGCCATCCCCACAGATGATGCAAGTATCGAATTCGGCAGACATCGTGTTGAATCGTTGTGTGCAGGATGTCATGGCCCAGACCTGAGCGGAATTGAAAATTGGTTTAGCGCTGGCCCGCTTGGGACAATTGACTCGGCCAACTTAACCGCTGGTGAGGGTGGGGTTGGGCAGGAATTTAAATCAGATGAAGATTATGTGCGAGCCATCCGTCACGGCATCGACCCTGAGGGCAAACCGTTGTTTATGCCCGCTGTTTCTTCCACGTCGTACTTGAGTGACGAGGATCTGGGCGCGATCATTGCCTATGTTAAAACTGTCCCGCCTGTCGATCACAAGACCAATGGCCAAAACTTTACGCCGTTGGCTAAAATTTTATATGTGTTGGGTGTGCTTCCCCAAATGCCAGTTGAAACGGTGAGCCATGAAACCCATGTGACCGCACCAGAAGTTGGCGTGAGCGTGGAGTATGGTGACTATTTGGTGAATACTAATGACTGCCGTATATGCCACGGGCCAGAAATGAATGGCGGCCCATTCCCCGACCCCACAAAAACAAAAATATCCCCGAACCTGACCCCGGGCGGCGAACTTGCCTTCTGGACGGAAGAAGAATTCATCAACACAATGCGGACAGGTATAACGCCCAGTGGACATGAACTGGACCCCGAATTCATGCCGTGGAAAGACTATGGCAAAATGTATGATGATGAATTGAAGGCGATCTTCCTGTACCTGCAATCCATCCCATCTCAGCCGCAGTACACAGAATAATCAGAGTAGATAATTTTTATAAAAACGACCTCCTGCAAAGGAGGTCGTTTTTTGATGGTTATAGCGGTTCGAACTGTGCTGTGAAATGCCGCAGCAATTCGGGCGCATACGTAAATTTATAGCCCCGAATTTTGCCTGCACGCGCTTTGATCTTCGCCAGCGAGTCTGCCACGTAATCAATGTGGCTTTGCGTGTATGTTCGGCGCGGAATGGCGAGGCGCAGTAATTCAAGTTTTGGATAATGCCATTTGTTGGTTTCAGGGTCGAGGCAGGCAAACATGACCGAGCCGATCTCTACGCCGCGGATGCCGCCTTCACGATATAGTTCAATGCCGAGTGCCTGCGCGGGGAATTCGTAGTTGGGTATATGCGGAAGCACCGCGCCTGCGTTGACGTAGACTCCATGTCCGCCAGCGGGTTGGATTGTGGGGATGCCTGCTTCGTTGATGCGCGCCGCGAGGTAGGCAGTCTGCCCGATGCGATAGGCGAGATAATCTTCGTCCAGGCCTTCGTATAAACCGACAGCCATCGCGTCGAGGTCGCGGCCTGCGAGTCCGCCGTAGGTGGGGAAGCCTTCGCGCAGGATCAATTCATTTTTGATATTCTGCAAAAGCGTTTCGTCGTTCAGACATAATAGGCCGCCAATGTTGACGATTGCATCCTTCTTCGCGCTCATCGTCATTCCGTCCGCCAGTGCAAACATTTCGTGCGCGATCTCTTTGACAGATCTGTTCTCATAGCCAGGTTCACGCTGCTTGATGAAGAAACAGTTTTCGGCGTAGCGTGCAGCGTCGATGAAGAACGGGATCCCGCTCCCGTGGTAGACATCTGCAATGGCTTTTAGATTTTCCATCGAGACGGGTTGACCGCCGCCTGCGTTGTTTGTAACTGTTACCATCCCGAAGGGAATTTTTTCACGCCCATACATTGCCACGAAGGCTTTGAGTTTGGTGATATCCATATTGCCTTTGAATGGATGCAAATTGGACGGGTCATTCGCTTCGTCAATCACAAGGTTGGCGGGCTTTCCGCCGCGCGCACGGATGTTGGCATCTGTGGTGTCGAAGTGCATGTTCGAGGGGATCAGATCGCCAGGCTTGACCAGACACGCGGCCAGAATATTTTCGGCGGCGCGCCCCTGATGCGTGGGGACAAAATGTTTGAAGCCGAAAATATCTTTGACAGCATTTTTGAGACGATGGAACGAACGCGCGCCTGCGTATGATTCATCACCGCGCATGATGGCTGCCCATTGTTCCTGACTCATCGCACCTGTGCCTGAGTCAGTTAACAGATCAATGAAGATGTCTTCGGCCTTCATCGAGAAGAGGTTGTAGCCTGCTTCTTTGAGTGCGGCTTCGCGCTCTGCGGGTGAGATGAGGCGAATGGATTCAACTACTTTAATTCGAAACGGTTCGGGCGGGTAGATGGGGGTCATTTGGTCTCCTTGAAATTTGAGTATGCGTCAAATTTTGGGTAGCGAGCCTGGCATGTGTTCCCCTCGTAGCCATTCGGTCTCCAATGACCTGATAATTTTACGACGAATTTCTTTTTTTATTCTGTAACAAATGTCATGAAATTTGATAGATAGTAGATGAATAGAGAAAAGAGAGTAGTCAGAACCAGTTCCAACTACTCTCTTTATGTCCGTTCTATGAATGAACCATCCACGAATGAAACCACGAACCTTCGTGATGGCTCTTTCTGTTGTCAAACCGTCCACGAATACCACACGAATGCACGAATGCTCGACTCCCATTCGCCGAAGGTTCGTGGTTGGTCTTATTCGTGGATGGCCCTTTCGATCTCCGCCAGCGTTTCCTGCGCTTCGGGCAAATCGCGGTAACGCAGTCGCGTGAAAATCTCCACAGCGCGGCGGGATAGAGATAAGGCTTCTTGCAGGTCGGATTGCCAATCCGACTTACCGCTTTGTTTGAGCAGGGCTTTAGCGAGATTGTGACAATTGGCTGCAATCAACTCTTGCCGTCCGACTTTTTCTGCCAATGCGAGGGCTTCGCGGGCAAGGGACTCGGCTTCTGCCCATTGCTCGCGGTCGAGGGCGAGTTCGGCCAGGTTGCCTGTGTAATTGGCAATGTGTTCATCGTTTTTGTTTTTCTTCGCAATGCGTAGGGCTTCGCGATAATCGCGTTCGGCGGCGGGGTAGTCTTTATGTGCGTGTTCCACGCCCGCTAGATCATTTAATATGCTGGCGACATCATCACTTTCGGGAGAGGTGGCGCGGAAGATTTCCAGTGCTTCACGGTATGAGGCAATTGTGGCGGGGAAGTCTTTGTTTAGTTTGTGGCCGATCCCCCGCAGG
>JAVBXV010000288.1 GCA_030824405.1 Anaerolineales bacterium
CCCTTCATTTAGAACTATTGACACACAGGGCGGTCACATGAACCGTGCTTCATATTTAGAGGAATGGGCAACGGGATTTGACCCTGATGTCATCACATACTGGGACATGCGCGATGAGCGAATTACTCTGATCGGGGATGTTGCACTCGTAGGTGCCACAAACAGATGGACTCGAGTTCGCAACGGTGTAGAAACTCAAGGGATGACCTGCTACACAGACACTTATATCCGTGCTGGAGAAACCTGGTTATGTATTCTCGCGCAACTCACATCGGTAGCGCCCCAAAACTATCCACCTGACGACACCATCGTTATCAAGTATCTGCGCGGGGTGCTCCAATAACAATAACATGCCCAACAAAGCGCGCACCCGACAAGTGGGATTCTGCGGCACCTATGGCAAGTAGTTTTCTACTCTTGAGCAGAGTCACAGTCCATGGGCGTAAACGGTTGGGCGGCTTAGACAGGTTCGGAATTTAGTTTATTTCTATATTGACATAACAGAACGAATGTTCTAAAATCTCGTGAAGGAGAGTTGCCATGAAAAAGGAAATCACCATCACGCCAGTCCGCGTTGCCGACCTGCTCGCTGAGGGCGAGCGGATGCCCGTCTACGTGCATGTCATCGATCATCCTGATGGGCGTGTGCTGGTCGATACGGGCATGACGGAGCTGCACCCGGCGGGGGCTGATCTTGATCCCCGCCTCCTTCCACTGAACAAGCAGGACTTCGACCTTGCTGGCGTTGACATCGTCGTCAACACACACCTGCACTTCGACCACTGTGGTGGCAACCATCTCTTCGCTGGCAAGCCGATCTATGTCCAACGCCTGGAGCTCGACGACGCGCGCAGCAAGGACGACTATACTATTCGCGAGTGGGTCGATGCGCCCGGCGTGCAGTATGTGACGGTCGATGGCGAGTTTGAACTGCTTCCCGGGCTGAGGCTCGTCCCGGCGCCGGGTCACACACGCGGGATGCAGATGGTCGTCGTCGAGACAGGCGGGCGCCCGATCATCGTCGGCGGTGACGTGGCGGTTTGGTTCGGAGAGCTCGACGAGCCGCACACCGAAGGCCAGTTGCGGGTACTCGCGCTCGACCCCGAGCTGGTCTGGCTCACGCACACGGACGAGCCGTGGCGACCTGGTCATGCGGCGTAATGCTTTTTACGGCCACAGTCCACGACCCCACTCGGGAGATCGTCCTCAGGGACGATGTCGCAAACCGTTGGGCGACTCCTAATGACTTTATCCTTCTATAATAGTTGGTGTCATGAATCAAAAACCTGCTAATCGATCACTTTCCAATCTTCTCCAGACAACTGATTCGCCAGACCAGGTGGAACAACTTGTTGATGGTTTTCCCGAATTAATCTTCAGTTCACCCGCTATCAAAGAAACTTTTGGAAATATAACCTTTGTTATTTTGATTATAGCTTTTGGATTTCCTATTGTAGTGATGGGTGTTGTAGCGACTTTGGCAGGATATCAGTCTATAGTAGTGGCGGTACTTGTGCTCCTTGCATTGTCTCTCATTAGCCTTGTATCCTCTTTATTACTGCAAAGAGGACGCGTCGTTCTGAAATCGGATAAACTGATCGAATATAATTTCCTCAATCGTTCTCGGGTCCTCACATATGCTCAAGTCTTTGAAGTCAAGCGGGGAACACACGCTGACCAAACAAGGATCCGTTATTATTCGATGGGAAGAAATGGGGAAATAAATTACAGGTCAATAAAAGGAAGGAATTTGATTTCAGTACACAGAGATGCTGAAATGCGTCATGAATTAAGTAAGCGTATCAGTGCTCCGAAACCCATTCTTTCACAAATCACGAATCCTGTATGGATTGTGTTGCTGTTCGTAGCCTTAGTAATACCTGTAGTGGTAACAGTGTTCTATCTATTAGCTGTAGCTGTCAAACGTTAACGGCCAGCATGAAGGAATACGCCGCCCAACACAGTGCACGCCCGACGTGTGGGATTCCGCGGCATTTTCAAGAGGAGATCGTCCTCGGGGATGATGTTGCAAACCGTTGGGCGTTTCCCTTTCAAAATTATGACATCTGTTTTATAAATTTTATTTTGAGCAATGGTCACGTAAAATCAGAGGAAACCATATGGCACTTGAATGGATATATTCACTGGAAAATGTAGATTGGGAAGAACTATCTCAACTATATCTTATTGCCCCGCTCGGACATAAAGATCCTTCCAATCTGAAAGTGGTGTTTTCGAATAGCATGTTCAAGTGTTTTGTATATGATTCTAAGAAATTGATAGCGGCTGGGCGAGCCTTGGCAGATGGAAAAGACTGTTCATATATTTGTGATGTGGCAATTCACCCAGGCTATCAAGGAATTGGCATTGGCAGGGAAGTCGTGACAAAACTTCTCGTTCTCTCGAAGGGGCATAAGAAAATCATTTTATATGCTGCTGTAGGGAAAGAACCATTTTATCGAAAACTAGGTTTCAAGCGCATGACAACAGCGATGGCAATATTTGAGAATCAAGTTCAAGCCCTGGAGGATGGTCTGCTTATTGATGAATTATGATTCGCCCGCCTGTTTTAAATGCTAAAAAATCAAAAGCATATTATTGTCGGCATTTTCGAATTTTAAGGTGTTTTTACTCCCAAGCAGAGTCCATGTCCGCTTTATAACCAATTATATGAAAAGAGAAAAACCATGAAAAATTCCAATACACACGATCAACGTTTTGCAAAAATGACCTTCGCCTCGATCTATCCGTTGTATCTCAAAAAAGTGGAGAAGAAAGGCAGAACCAGGGAAGAATTGCATCAGGTCATAGAGTGGTTAACAAACTTCGATAATAAGAAGCTTCAGGAACTAATGAAAGAAAATGTAACTTTTGAAACATTCTTCCAACAGGCTTCGCTGAACCCCAATGCTCACCTCATCACTGGAGTGATCTGTGGGTGTCGTGTGGAGGAAATTGAAAATCCTTTGACGCAGCAGGTGAGGTATTTGGATAAGTTGGTGGATGAGTTGGCAAAGGGCAGAAAGATGGAGAAGATTTTGCGTGGCTCGTAAGGTGTTGCAAAACTTCAAAAAATTGATCTTGTGAACATAAAAAATCAATGGGATTCAATATGGGAGCCAGACGATGGAATACGTTCGATTAGGTTCAACAGGGATGAAGGTCTCACGCATCTGCCTGGGCTGTATGGGGTTCGGCGATGCGACACGTTGGATTCACAAATGGGTGCTGAATGAAGAAGACAGCCGTCCGATTATCAAAAAGGCTCTTGAGTTGGGAATTAATTTCTTTGATACGGCCAATGTCTATTCGATAGGGGCGAGCGAAGAGATTCTCGGGCGCGCCTTGAAAGATTTTGCCAAACGAGATGAAGTGGTGATCGCCACCAAGGTGCATGGCAAAATGTTTGAGGGACCCAATGGCTCAGGATTGTCGCGCAAAGCGATTTTGAGTGAGATCGATAAAAGTTTGAAGCGGCTCGAAACAGAGTACGTAGACTTATACCAAATCCATCGCTGGGATTATGAAACCCCGATCGAAGAAACCATGGAAGCGTTGAACGATATAGTTCGTGCGGGCAAAGCTCGTTATATAGGCGCGTCTGCCATGTGGGCATGGCAATTTCAAAAGGCATTACAGGTTGCCGAGAGACATGGTTGGACTCGGTTCATTTCAATGCAAGATCATCTGAATCTTATTTATCGCGAAGAAGAGCGTGAGATGTTGCCGCTTTGCCGTGAAGAGAAGATTGGTGTACTTCCATATAGTCCGCTGGCGTCAGGAAGGTTGACGCGTGCCTGGTCTTCGGAAGCTACGCTTCGTTCTGAGACCGATCAAATTGCAAAAGGCAAATACGATTCGACCGCTGAAACAGACCAACAGGTTGTTGAGCGAGTTGCAGAACTCGCAAAGAAACATGATGTCCCACGCACTCAAATTGCCCTCGCCTGGTTATTACAAAAAGAGCCAGTGACAGCGCCGATTATCGGGGCGACGAAGATTTCGCATTTGGAAGAAGCCGTCGGTGCACTGTCCGTTATCCTGACCCAGGACGAGGTTGCGTTTTTGGAAGAACCCTATGTGCCGCACCGCATCGTTGGGCATCAATAAAATACGTCTATTATCAACACGCCCAACGAGGCAGCCAGATATACAGATATTGGAGGAACTCAGCTATGAGAAAAGTTATTGTGCTTGAACATATCTCCCTTGATGGTGTCATACAAGCCCCAGGCGGGCCAGACGAAGATCCCAGCGGCGGCTTCGCGTATGGCGGATGGGTATCGCCCTATTCCGACGCGATTCTTGGAACGGCCCTGAGAAAGCAGATGAACATGCCGTTCGACCTGTTGTTAGGGCGCAAAACCTTTGACATTTGGGCGCCGTACTGGCCGCATCACGCGGACGCATGGCCTGGTGTCAACACGGCGACCAAGTACGTCGCCTCGAATACCATAGCGTCTGGTGAATGGCAGCCGTCCGTGTTTTTAAACGGAGATATCGCAGAAAAAGTCGCCAGGATCAAGCAACAGCAAGGGCCCGATTTGCACGTTTGGGGAAGCGGCAATCTCCTTCAGACGCTTATCAAGCATGATCTGGTAGATACGTTCTGGCTGATGATATATCCGATAACACTGGGCGTTGGAAAGCGGTTGTTTGCCGATGGCACGATCCCAGCGGCGTTCAAGGTGACGGAAAGCACAGTTACACCGAATGGTGTTATTGTCGTAAATTACGAGCGTGCGGGCACAATCACAACTGGAAGTTGATGATTCATCGCCACAAATAATCTCTAGAAGTTATCTCAAAAGTGTCATCCTGAGCGATAGCGAAGGATCTCTACCTCGTTACAAGAGACCCTTCGGTCGCGAAGAACACTCCCTCACATCGTCCCGATGCTCTTTCGGGAGGGTGACACAGTATTTTTGAGATAACTTGTAATAATTTTTGTTTGTAGTTTGGCCTGAGTAAAGATGGGATTTTTTGTTTTTCACAATTCGCAGAAGAGCGCTGGAGATAAACATGAAATCGTTGCAAGAAAATATGGTTGAATTTAGAGAACAGTTGAAAAAGGGGTCAATTCAAAAGGCATATCTGGGATTGATGGAATATATGATGAGTTTGAAGAATCACTTCTCAAACAAATTTCCTGATTACTCCACGCCTGGAGGCCTTTATAATGGCTATATGGATATGACCTATTTTTCCATCCTGCCCAGGTCGTTGAAAGATAGAGATTTGAAAATTGCAATTGTTTTTCTTTATGAGGCATTCAGGTTTGAGATCTGGCTGTCAGGAAAAAATAAACAGGTTCTTGCAAAATACTGGCAAATTATCAGTAAGAGTAAATGGAATAAGTACAAAATCGTAGAGCCTGCGAAAGGCGTGGATTCTGTTGTAGAACATATTTTGGTAGATGATCCAGATTTTAGCGATTTAGACGCTTTGACAAAACAAATAGAACAAGGAACTTTGAAGTTTATTCAAGACGTTGAAAGGTTCCTGGCCAAAAACGCCAGCTGACGATGTTACAAACTGTTGGTCAGTTCCTTGCACAAAAATCACCCGCGGGTGAAAATATTGGATGGGAAAACCTTTTTCATGGCATTAATCATTTTCGACTTTGACGGTGTTCTTGCGGATACTCTTAATGACTTAATTCAGTTTGGTCAGGAAGTTTGTGATGAATTAGGTGTACAACATGTTGTAAAAAAAGACGATCTAGGCAATCTTGAGATTATGTCCTTTGCGTCATTCGGGCGGGCGTGCGAAGTCCCTGAACATCTTGTAGATGAATTTGTTAAAAATTGCTTAAAGCGTTTCGCCGAAAAGAAATCCCCGCCTGCAATTTTCGATGGGTTGAGTACTATCGTCAGACATTTTGCCATTAATAACACGCTTGCCATTGTCACGACTAATTCATCGCAAAATGTAAATGCTTTTCTTGCCGAGCATGGTTTGGATGAGTGTGTTCATGCGGTGTACGGAATAGACATTCCTGGTTCCAAAGCGCAGAAAATATCAATTGCGCAGAATCAGTTTTCGGCAGGTACGAAGCGAGAAGCAGTCTTTATGATAGGTGATTCGTTGAGTGATATTCGCGCGGCCAAAGAGGCATCTGTCACGAGTATCGCGGTAACCTGGGGACATCAGAGTTTGGAATATTTGCTTCGCGGCAACCCCGATCATGTGGCCCATTTTCCACGCGACCTTATTGAGATAATTGAAAAATAAAATGAGAGATATATCTTTTCATTGGTCATGGTGGTACTATATAAAAAATGCCCAACACAGCGTGCTTCCGACTGGTGGGCTGCTCTACATATCCATTATTATTTTATAACTGGAAGGAGAAGATCATGACATTTATCAAGACGATTTCAGAGGGACAGGCAGAAAATTTGGTTCAAGATCTGTATCAAGCCGCCCAAAAGAACGTGGGCTATGTGCCAAATTATGCCAAGGCTATGAGTTTGCATCCTGAGGTTTATGATGCTTGGACAAAATTTATTGGCGCAATACGATCCAAAATGAGACTGCGCCGCTATGAGCTGGTAACTTTTGCATCAGCCATGGCGCTTGAATGTACATATTGAATGCTTGCACACGGAGCGTTGCTCCGCAAAAATTTCTTCAGTGCAGATCAATTGGTTGCAATTGTTAAGGATTTTCGAAACGCTGGTCTTCCCCCTGAAGAAGTCGCGATCATGTCTTTTGCGCAGAAGATCATTATCCAGGTGGGTCAGGTAAATGAGCATGATATGGAAAAGCTGCGCCAACATGGTCTTTCTGATGAAGAAATTCTTGATGTGGTTTTAGCAAGCACTGCTCGCAGTTTCTTTAGCAAGACACTCGATGCACTGGACGCAAAACCTGATGAAATATATTTGGAACTTGAACCCGAACTTATTCAAGCGTTTACCATAGGTCGTCCGTTTCCATAACAACTATTGCAAATAAAGAGCATTGGGATAACGCACTGGATGCTGAAGATTGCTGCTTCGCGCGGCGAGTATTTTCTGTTCCTAAGCAGAGTTCATACTCGCCCATAATCCGCTTGTAAACTGTTAATCGCCGCCAAGGAGACCGATGTCCACTGATCTAAATCTCTGGCTTATTGTAGGTGCCGCTTTGAGCGGTATCGCCGCCATACTGCATGTTTGTATTATTTTCGGCGGTGCGCCATGGTATCGCTTTTTTGGTGCAGGAGAAAGAATGGCTCGCGCTTCGGAGCGCGGAAACTGGCAGCCCACGGTTGTCACAGCCAGCATCGCGTTTGTGCTTTTTGTGTGGGCGGCGTACGCACTATCAGGCGCGGGAGCCGCATTACCTTTACCTCTCACCAAGGTCGCGTTGATCGGCATTACCAGTGTCTACATGTTGCGTGGACTTCTGTTCATTCCAATACTCGTTGCCAACCGTCAGCAGGTTACCCAGTTTGCCGTCTGGAGTTCAATAATCTGTCTTGGCTATGGATTGGTTCATCTATTGGGTACTTTCCAGGTCTGGCACAATTTATAAGTGAAGATGCGCTTAACAAAGCGTACAGGTTTTGAGCCAGATTTTTCTACAAGATAAAAGAGACAGTCACATTAAAGGTGACTGTCTCTTTTTGTTGATACCGAAAATTTATTTCAACCGTAGAGCAAATTAATCCAACACTTCAAGCGAAATTTCAACCAGTGTGGACGCGGGTTCGTTGAAAACATGTAAAAGGTTGTTGACCACAAACGTATTGTGGCTCAGGCCTGCCTTGTCTGCGGCGATAAGTTTGGGGCCGATCACTACCTCATCCCCGATGTTGGGGGGATTGGCGCCTGTTTCGAACTCTGCAATTTCCTCGTCCTCGATGATAAATCTAAATCTATAACGCATTGAGTAGTATCCTTTTTATTTTTAATATAACACAGGCTGCTCTGTCTACGGTTTTAGGTGTCCGATAGGACAGAGGGGGTGACTAGCATTCCTTAGTAGACGATCACCTGATCTGCTTCAATTGTCCAATCGCCGAGTAGATCCATGCTGCCCATCCCAATTCCTTCTGTGCAATCATCCAGCCCGAGACCTCGGGCTTCGCTGCATGTCCCTCACGTGGCAACTTTGCCGCGCTTTGCCAGAGACTTGACCATGCGCTCCACGTTGTAATACCCCTCGGGCGTTTTTTGTCCCTTGCGGGCGCAGAAGATGCCATCGGCAACCAAAAATACCTTTACTTCCACAGCTTCGCGCTTGACCAGATTCATAGCGTGGCGCAAGGCGTTGTAGGAACGCTCATTGCCATAGGGAGCGTCGTTGATAACAAATAGAAATTTTTTAGCTTCCATCGAATTTACCTTCCTTCAATAATTTTGATTTTTTCTTCCACTATACATCACCCCCGTATGGGGAGACAAGTTTATCGATAGCTTTATCTGCGGCCTTAAGCTTATTCTTCCCTTGGGTTGATTTTACTATAAGGGCCATCTGTCCTTGCTGGGGTGGTGAGGCATCTGGTTGAAATTCAAAATGGCGGGTTGTATAATAAATTTAATAACAAAGGAGGCTGAAAATGATATGTCCCGCTTGTAACCATTATCATGCCTTTGGTGAAGCCTGTAGTCATGATGATAATGATTCGCCGTCAATATTCCATCTTAAACCTGATCCCATTCTTCCGCCGTTTGAACTTCCCAAGCCAGCGTTCAATACCTACCTGAAGCCTGACCCGCCCTTATTTGAACCGCTCAAGCCTGATTTCAATACCTATCTAAAGCCCGATCCGCCCTCATTTGAGCCGCTCAAACCTGAACCCATTCTTCCGCCGCCTCCTGAGCCAATTTATGACCTTGGCAGAAACCTGCTCGGCTGGAAATCGGATATGGAAAATACCATTCGCACCATTAACGGCTCACAATTAAACGTGGAGCCAGGCGGTTTTGTCCGCGACACAATGAATAATCTGGTTGGGCAGATGGGACCGCTAAATACAATGTCCCCACCGAGTTTGCCGCAGATGCCAGATTACGGTCCACCGCAATCTGACCCTGGAGCATGGGACCCTGGCTTTTCGCCCATGAAGCCATTGGGATAGAGCCATAATCAAAAACAAGCCCTGAACTCACTGTTCAGGGCTTGTTTTTGAGATACCTTGTAATAATTTTTATTGTGAAAGGAACGGCAGGATCGCCCGCAGCAGGGTAACCATCCCGCCTGTGATCGCGGCAGACATCACCTGTGACCCTGCGGAGTTTAATGCAGAGCGGGCATCGTCCCAGGTGAGTTCTTTGACATCTTTTTTCAAGAAGCCATTCAGGTCTGTCTTGGTGCCGCTGAATACTCTCTTTAATCTGGATTGAATTTTGGCGGGGTCTTTCTCCAACAGGTCCATGTTCTCGGCGAGGGTCAGCAGGGTCTTGTAATCAATGACGATCACTTCGCGGTTGCGCTCATAAATGGGAATGGCGCCCGTGTCTTTGACCGCCTGCTCAAATTCTGAGCGGTAATCAGGATGCTCGATCAGCAGCGCAAGAAAACCATCTTCCTTGCGTCTTTCGGTGGCAAATTTGGCGGCGTTGTTAAGCCGCTCTTCTGTTAAGGAATATCGCAAAACGCGTTTGATGATATCTGCCGTGGTTTCGTTGCTCAGAGTCCGCCAGCGGGCGTAGGCATCTCTGCGTAATGCCGCAACCTTTGAAGGCGTGATGCGAAGCGATCGTGCGACTGCATGGTTCGAAGAGAAGCGGTCGATTGCTCCATCCATTTCCAAAGATAGAAAAATAAGCAGTTCGAGATCGCGCTTGCTAAGAGACTGCCAGCCTTGTTCCAAAAAAAGTTTTAGAATTTGTTCGCCAAATTGTGCGGGAAAAACCAGTTTTATTTCTGCCATGATCTTATCTCCCTGCGTTGATGTTGAATATGTGCCTGTCGAAAATTATACGTGAGTGCTGGGTCAAATACAAGCATCGTGTGCTTTACGAATATTCTCAACCAAATTTTGCATGCGCTCGTAATGTGAACCCTTCCAATAAATTTGACCGCAGGCGGGGCAAATGTGAAAGCTGTCAAAATATTGTTTGGTCAGCGGTTCAATGCGTTCGAGGATTGCATCCTTGTCCACAGCTTGCAGTGTGTGATTGCAGCGCAGGCAGCGATGAAAGGGTTTGATCTTACGAACCAATTCAAAACGCTGGATCACCTCGGTCACTTGTTCGAGCGGGTCGAGCGAACGCAGGCAATATCCATGCACGATCATTTTGCGCATCAACAGGCGGCGGTCACGCGTCAGCAAAATGCGCTCTTCACTCGCCGCGATCTTTGCCATTGGCAGGTCGTCATAATTATTTTCATACAGACAATCAAACCCCAGCATCCGCAGATGCGCATTCAAACGCTCCAAGTGGCAATCGAGTAAAAAACGCGGTTCGATGGGGCAGCCATTTTCGATGGGATGAATGTGGACGATATCTTCGTCTTCTGTGATGTACCCCAGCGCTTCCTCCCGCCCGTTGACCTGCACCCGTCCGATCTCAGGGTGCGGCACTCCCAACGACTCAGCCAAATGTTTTACAGATTGTCTGCCTTGAAAATTAATGTTAATTTCCCCGCCTCTTTGCTCTCGAGATAGAAAATAATTCAACCTGCCATGAAACAAAAAATGTGCCATGCTCATATCGATATTATATTCCGCGTTTCCCGTCTCACAAAACTCACCCGCAAACATTTTGTTTGCAGGTGAGTTTTGTGCATGTGCCCGGGCGGAAGATTCATCCTATGCAGGGACGGGGATCTCCATTTCCATTCTAACCTTTAAATTGTCGAGTGTTAATTGGGCCTCGTGGTCATTCTGCTTGACGAGGATCGCTTCTGCGATCTTGCCGATCAATGGCAGCGGTATCTTGTACTCGACTTCCAGGTTTAAGAGAGTGTCATCCTTTGTTGTCTCATAGTTCCAGGTGAACGTACTGTCGATACCTTTGGTGCTTTTGGTTACCTGGCGTTTGTTGACCACGAACTCGGTGGTTTCAGAGGCGCCATTAAAGTGCATGCCGCCCATTTTGTAGACCCACTCAAAGTCGTATCCGCCGTTCCGTGCTGTTTTTACGTTTTTGATTTCGATCATGCTCGGCCAGATCTCTGGCAGGTTGCGCGGATCGGTCATAAAAGCGAAGACTTTATCGATCGGAGCGTGGATGGTGATCTTTTTCTGAACTTTTGTCATGAGTTTTCACCTCCTTTCATACTAAAAGCGAAAACACACAGACATTCATTTGCACTCATATTGTTTCCGCCCGGGCATTATTAATTTTATGTCAAAAAAAACTGAAATACAATAACGAAACCCCTCCGAAGTTTATTTCAGCATTTTAAGGAATTCCTCCACCACTCGCGGCTCGAAATGGCTGCCACTCTGTGCTCGGATGTAGTCCAGTGTTTTTTCGCGTGACCAGCCTTTTCGGTAGGGACGATCGGATGTCAACGCGTCGTACACGTCCACGATGCTGAATATCCGCGCTGCGAGTGGGATCTCCGTACCTTTCAATCCGCGTGGGTAGCCTGTGCCATCCCATTTTTCATGGTGGCAATAGGGAATTTCCAGCGCGTCATGCAGATAGGTAATATGGGAAAGCAGGTCGTATGCGTAGACGGGATGCATGCGCATTAACGCCCACTCGTCTTCGGTTAACTTATCTGGCTTCAATAGAATTTGATCTGGAATACCCATCTTGCCAATATCATGCAGAAGCGCCCCGCGCCGCACATTGATCAGGTCTGCGAGCGATATTCCCATTTGTTTGGCCAATTCAAGGGTTAGCGCCGTCACTCGCTGGGTGTGCCCCTCGGTTTCCTTGTCACGCAGATCGAGCGCGGCAGACCAGCCTTCGAGCGTGGTTTCGTAAGCCAGTGCCAACTCTGTATGGCTGTGCTCCAGGGTATTGAACAGCACGGCATTATCCACGGCAATTGCGATCTGCCCAGCGAGCACATCAAAGAATTGCAGCCAGTCAGCATCGGGTTGAAAATCTGCGCGATGGAAGACCTCAAGCATGCCGCGCACTTGTCCCTTTGCGATCAGAGGTGTGGCGATATAGCTGGAAAAATCTTCGCTCTCCAATACTTTATCTCGTGCAAAGTCTTTTGTCTCTTTTAAGTGGGGGATGCGGACAAAGGATTGTTCGAGCGCAGCTTTGCCTGCATATCCCTCGCCGAGCTTTAATTCGAAGTTTTTAATTGTATTGGAACGGAAGCCGCGCCCCGCCCGAAATTTCAATATACTTGTAGCGGGATTTAATAGCAGAACATCTGCCGCATCCACCCGTAAATGGGACATGACCTGTTCGAGCGCTTTCTCCAGCGTTTCATGTAGATTTCGGCTGTATAAGATCGCAAGATCGATCTCGCGCAGAGCTTTTACACGCGAGAGTTGTTTATTAATATTTTCCTCGGCCTGCTTTCGTTCCGTGGTCTCAATGGAAAGAATGAATATGCCCTCTGGCACAGGTTGGATACTCAATTTGAACCAGCCCGTTGAACCGTCTGGATTTTCAAATTTATTTTCCATTTGGTGTGTTACGCGGTTTTTCATGCAATCTTTCAGCATGAGAAACATTTGGGTGTATTCGATCCCTGGGTACGCCTCCATCATGGTGCGCCCGATCAGTTCCTCCCTTTTTTGGCGTCCCTGTTTTGCGGCAGCTTCGTTGATATAAAGATAGCGCCAGTCAAAGCCAATGATCTGATAGCCTTCCATCATATTTTCAAGTGTTTGATGAAAACGATCCAGGCTGTTCCTAAGTTCATTCTCGGTCAGTTTGTGCCTTGTAATATCATGTATTGCGGCCAGGATGATTTTTTTTCCATTGATCAGCAACATCTCGGATGTGATATCCACCTGAATAATGGTGCCGTCTTTCAGAATGTGCCTCCATTCCCCCGTATTTTGCAGTCCCTGCCTTGTTTTTATGGTTTCTACCAGCCTGCCAATATCTTCGGGCGGGCGAATATCTGCGATGGTCATGTTAAAGAACTCATCAGATGAATACCCATACTTTTTGATAGCGGCCTTGTTTACATCCAGAAACTTCAGAGTTTCAGGATCAAAGAACCACATGGGTAGTGGATTATCGTCAAATATCAGGTGATAGTGTTCATGATCTTTTCCAAATAGTCTTTTACGGGACTCTTGCATATTTGGTTTTTGCTTCATGTTGTACCTCATAAAATCAAAAGTCCTCATATGCATAGAGGACTTTTGATTTTAATTTTACTGTACTAAAATGAAAAAAATATGAGGTATAAGACATTTGGGGGAGTGGGGGTAAATTGTTTCATTACCCGTGCAGAAAGCATCCTCCAAATCGTCAACATTATTTCAAATACAGATCGGCGATCTCATAGGCAAGTGTCTCTGGGTCCGGGTCTGAGTAGTCATAGTTGAACAACACAAGGACTGAAAGTTCCTGTGCGGGGAAGCGCAGATAATAGGTGTAAAACCCCAGCCATGCCCCGGAGTGAGCGGTGTAGTCTTCGCCTTGGTAGTTCCCAATATCCCAAGCGAAGCCATATTCCGTTTCTTCGCCATTATTTAAGATGCCAGTTTGAAAGGCCTCTGCCAGGGTGCTTTGACTGACGATCTTGTCGGTGTACAGGGCTTGGTCATACAACACCATGTCGTCCAGGTTGGAGTAGATACTTCCAGACCCGTTGATATTATCGATCGGGTCGGATGGATACGCTGTTGGTTCGCCATCTTCAAATACATAGCTCATGCTGATGTTTGGGTCGGTCAATCGGTTTGCGTTGGGCAATGCAAAGGTGTTGTTCATGCCAAGCGGGGCAAAAATATTTTCCTTCATAAATTCTGCGTAGTACTGGCCTGACGCGCTTTCGATCAAAGCGCCCAGCACATCATAGCCTGTATTGCTGTACAGAAATTGATCTCCCGTAGCGTAGATCAACTCGGTTTCTTCTGATAACACGGCCAATACATCCTGGTTGGTCGGCTCATCTGCCAGCTCCATTAATCTATCGAGTAGGTCAGAATTTTCGTCATAATCTGGAATGCCCGAAGTGTGCTGTAACAAACTGCGGATCGTAACTTCGTCACCCGTCCAGGCGAGTTCAGATAAATGATCCCCGATCGGGTCATCCAGAGTCAACAGTCCCTGTTCGGCGAGGATCAGGATGCCCATTGCGGTAAATTGTTTTCCAACTGAACCTAAATGAAAGATCTTGTCAGGCGTCATGGCTGTGCCATCTTCAAGATTTGCAAGTCCATACCCGTTTCTGTGTACAACCTGTCCATTTTGGATGACCATCACTGTTCCGCCTGGCGTTTCGCTGGTGATGAATGAATCCATGCGCGCATTGATCTGTTCAGATTCGGCGCTTAATTCTGCGCTGATATCTGGTTCTGTTTCTTCAGCCATTGGTGCCTCTGTTGCTTCTGTGATTACACTAAAACTGCCGCATGCCAGAGTGAAAATTAACAATAGCAGCAGGGTCAACTTTTTTGTTTTCATGTAAATGGAATTCCTTGTTGTGAGATGGCCGTCAGGCGGTAGAATCCATTATACCTATTCAAAGGAGTCGATATGGCAAAACTGATCCCCGCCGCAGAACGTGTGATTCGTGCCCGCGCGTTGATTCAACAGGCACATGATTTCCCCATCCCCGTGGAAATGGGACGCAAGGATTTTTCCTACATCGCCAATGTCAAAGACCTGTTACGGCAGGCCAAAGACATGGTCAAATTTATATCCATGACGCCCACCGCCACAGCCGAAATGAAACAGGAAGTCAAAAATATTTATCAGGAAGTAGAAGACGCAGAACGCGAGATCCTGTACAGCTCGTAAGTTATTTTCGAGTTGGCGGTTAAGTTGTACAATAGATATGTAGAACAATCTTACTAACCAGGAGTTGCACCGATGGATGATAAAAATCTAGATGCACTGCTCGACAAAGTCCATGCTGAGCTTCAGCAGGTAGACCATGTGGACGAAGACAGCCGAAAAAGATTGCAAGACCTTGAACAGGATATCCGCGATCTGTTGGCGCGGGCAGATGAAGATGGGGCTGAGTCATCCGTGCTTCAGCGTATGAAGCAGGCTATCGAGGAATTCGAGGTGACGTATCCCACCCTCACTGCCATGCTTTCAGAGATATCAAAAATATTGAATAACGCAGGTATTTGATCAACAAAAAAAAGCGGACGAGGAAACCTCGTCCGCTTTTTTTTGTGTTTAATCATCAGCGGGGTGTGCCGATAAAACTTAAATTTACATTCTCATACCCGTTGTAATAATGCCATGCAAA
>JAVBXV010000310.1 GCA_030824405.1 Anaerolineales bacterium
GGTGTATTTTGATCTCGCCGATCATGTCAAGTTGACTGAGAATCAGATCATCGAAGAGATGAAGAAACAAGGCGTGCTGGTGGATTATGCGGGGGTTCGCCGTTTTCGTTTGGTGACGCATTACTGGGTGGATGATGCGGGCGTGGAAAAGACGATCAAGGCGTTTGGCGAAATATTGAAATAAATAATTTCATCTTAAATAAAGTGGATGCAGATTTGAGTCTGCATCCACTTTATTTTTTTAATAGTCTGACAATATGGTTTCGGCTGGGGTTTCCATGATCAGTTTTTCGAACACATCGACGATCTCTGGGTCAAATAAAATTCCAGCTTGTTCACGAAGATATTGCAGGGCTTCTTCTATTGATATTTTTTGTCTGTATGGACGGTTGCTGATCAAGGCGTCGAAAGCATCTACAATGGAAAACATTCTGGCGAGAATGGGGATCTCTTCTTTTGCGAGCCCCATTGGGTAGCCGCTGCCATCCCAGCGTTCCTGGTGGTGTCTTATTAGAGGAATTGTTTCCTGAAGAAATGGAATTCCTTCCACAATGCGCGCGCCAATGTCAGGATGCTGGCGCATGATCCCCCATTCGGCTTCATTGAGCGGGCCAGGTTTGTGCAAAATGGTATCGCTGATGCCGATCTTGCCGATATCGTGGAGCAGGGAACCGCGTTCCAATACTTTTAATTGATCGTATGAGAATTCAAGGGTTTCGCCGAGTTTGGCTGCGAGGCGGCTTACGCGCAGGCTGTGACCTTCTGTTTCACTGTCTCGCGCATCGAGGGCGCTGATGAGGGCTGCCAGAGTTTGGTCGTATGTGCTTTCGAGTGTATCGTATGCGGCTTTGATCTCTGCGGCTTGAAGACGTGATTCCACCAACAGCAGGGAACGTTCCAATGCGATGGCTGATTGATTAACCAGAGTTTGCAGGTCTGCGGGGCTGGTAGGTTTGTAGTGCGGGTCTTCTGGAATATTTATCCAAAGCACACCGTATTTTCGTATGGGGGTTTGGATGGGCAGACAGGCGCGCGTCATGGCTTGTCCTTGGGATGTGTATATTAACTGTCCCGTGTCCATCACCTGGTGCACCATTTCCATTGGATGTCCCGCGTCGTTATGCACTCCCTCACTGTCAATTTGTACTTTGGCCACTACTTTTTTCCCAGAAGAGAAAAGCACAATGCCTGTGGATGCGGCCTTGGCTAGTTTGTGCGCTGCCTGTGCAATGTCTGCGGCGGCATCTTGCAGGTTTTCAGCCTGAATGATGTGCGTGCTCAAGCGGTACAGCAGGGAGGTTGTGCGCAGGGAGGAGCGCAGTTCCTGCTGGAGCCAGGTGCTTTCAAATGCGCCTGCTGATTGAATGGAAAGTAATTCTGCGAGCGCCTCATCGTTTTCAGTAAAAAATACTTCATTTTGTTTTCCGAAAGCAAGGATCACTCCAATACTTAGCCTATGCCAGCGGATCGGAATGGCGATCATGCTTCTTAATGAACTTTCATCAATTGCAAGATGAGACGAGCCCGAATACTTTCGCATGTCTCTCACCCTGAAAGGTTGCTCTGAATGAAAGGCTGCCTGAATCAGTGGATTACTTACCTTGTTTTCCTGCAGAGATTCGAGTAATCGCGGGGCATTTCCAGAGTATGCGGTTTGTACCAGGTTTTCCTCCTGCCCAAGTTGGATCTGCACGAAGGTAAATCTGGCTTGCAAGATGTCCCTGCTGATGGAGGCTACTTCCTGCGCCGTGGCTTCAGGTTCGACCATGGAAGAGAGGTGACTGCCAGATTGGATCAAACTCATTAAGCGCAGGTGGTAGCCAGATCTTTCCCAGGCGCGTGCCAATTCGGCGGCTACTGATTCTGCCAGCCCGATCTCTATACTTCCAAATGCGTTGACCTTGTCACTGTTAAGTACGATCACACCGTTTAGATGGCCGTTAAATATGATCGGTACGATCACACAGGATAGACTTGTCTCGTTTTCAAAGCGGATGTAATCACTGTCCAGGCGAATGTCATTGATAATTTGTGTTTTTCTTTGACGGGCGGTGCGTCCGATTGCACCTACAGTAATTTTCTGTTTATGCCCTGAGGTGATCATGCTGGTTTGTGGGCCTGCCGCGGCAAACAATTGCAGTTCCTTTTCGTCTGCATCATGGATGTATAGCGTTACCAGGGATAAATTTAATGCCCGTTCAAGAGTGTTTACTGCCAATTGCGCAGACACTGGCTGGTCTAGTTGGTTTTCAAGCTGCTGGCTTAATTCGTTTAATAGAATGAGTTGGGAAATTCTCTTTTTTTCATCTGCCAGTTGATGTTTAAGACTGCTGATTTGATCTGCCTGAACGGTTAATCGAAAACGGATGTTTTGGCGGGTGAGTGTGAAAGGTTTCAGGTAGCGGGAAAGCCGCTCGTTCCACGTCACCAGTTCTGAGATTGAGTCCAGAGCGTCTTCTTCATCTTCTTCCTCTTTGGTGAGCTCTGTCATTAATCCATTCATCATCATGATGATCGTAGTCAATTGATAATAAATAACAATGGATGTGATGATGAAAAACAGGAACGCTGCATCTCGCGCAGTTACCAGATTCCCCACCTGAGGGTCAATGGCACGGTCCAGCAGGGTGAGCAGTGCGCCCAGAAAGATGAGCAGCATTAATTGAAGCGTGGTTGCGATCATGATCACCCTGCGGCCAAGAACATCATGCTCGGGTAGGGCAAGTCTGTGCCAGGGGAGGGTATTTGCAAGCAGGATGACAACTGCCAGAGTGCCAGGCGCGATCAATTTATCTACAGCCATGCTGGGTAGAAAGATCAGGCACCACATCAGCCAGGGAATGGCTTGCAGTCGAAATAAGATCCCGCTATTTTTTATGGGTTTATAGAAAATAGGGATTGCGCCGATCAGGGCTGTTGAAAGAAATGTCACTACCAAAAGGTTGTTATATGGAGAGTGCTTTAAAGTATCGTATGCGGAGCCTGCAAAGATCAAATACAAACCCGTGATAAACCCAAGAATGGGCACGCTGATTTGAAGCAGGTCTATATTTCTGATTTTTTTTGCAAATGGTGGTGATAAGAAAAGCTGTGCAACACTGCCAGCCAGAATAATCATTCCTTCCACAAAATGCCCAACACGAAAGAACATCACAGCCAGGATCAAAAGAGCAAATACAGCCAGTCCGCGGATGATGGCCTCGCGCCGTGCTGGTACCTGCATGGAAAATAACATTTGGTTGGATTGGGCAATTAGAAAAAAGAAGAGTCCTAAAAACATTACAGTCCATATAGACAGCCCATTGATTTCTGCCTGCATATATGCTGGTATCAAAAGCAAAGCCAAACCTGTAAAGCCGAGTATTCCAGTGGAGAGGCAGCTTGTGTCGTTTATGAAATGACGTTTCATCGCAATGAAGGATAGCATAAGAAAGCATTTTTATCTACTCCAAAAGCTGTCTGACGATTTCTGATATAATCTCATTTACAGCATGGTCTTGGGGATGTGGCCTTTCTGCAAACCTTACTCAAATGGATACCCTATGCAAACTTATATTTCCCTCGCTCAAATAGATGAAGCCGTACAGGCGATTCAAAAAAAGATATCGATCAAACCAATTGTCGGAATTATTCTCGGCTCCGGGCTTAACGGGTTGGCTGATTCTGTTCAAGATGCAGTTCACATCCCGTATAGTGATCTGCCCAACTTCCCCGTTTCAACGGTGCAGGGACATGTGGGACGTTTTGTGATCGGAACTCTGGAAGACCAGCCTGTGCTTGTCATGCAGGGACGTATTCATTATTACGAAGGCTACACCATGGGGGAAGTCACCCTGCCTGTGCGGGTCATGAATCGTATGGGAATTCCAAGTATGATCGTGACCAATGCTGCTGGTGGCGTTCACCCTGATTTCGAACCTGGTGATGTAATGTTGATCACCGATCAATTGAATCTCATGGGCATGTCTGGATTAAATCCGCTCATGGGGCCGAACCTTGATGAAATTGGCCCGCGTTTTCCTGATATGAGCCAGCCGTATGACCGTGTCTATTGCGACCTTGCGCGTAAAGTCTCCAAAGAGAACGGCATTACTTTGCGTGAAGGTGTCTATGCAGGTTTGAGCGGCCCCTCCTTTGAATCCCCTGCAGATTTGCGTTTCCTGCGCCTTGCAGGTGCAGATGCGGTGGGGATGTCCACTGTCCCTGAAGTGATCATTGCCCGTCATGGCAATATGCGCGTGCTGGGGCTTTCAGGTGTCAGCAATAAAGCCAACCTGGATGGTTCCACTGTCACCACCCATGCTGAAGTGATCGAAGCGGGTAAGGTGATCACTCCCAAAATGGAAAAGATCATCCGCGGCGTATTACGTGGCATGTAATGTAGTGGGCAGAAACTCGTAAATGGCAGATTTATATAAATTCCTCGCTTCGTACGAGGTGCTGATCTATATTGTGCTGGCCATTGGTGGTCTGTTCTCGTTTCGCTGGTTATGGCGTTCGTGGAATGAATGGCAAATGGCTGTCTATAAACTGGAAAAGGAATTTTCGAGTAGAAGGCTTGGGCAGGCTGCGGCTATTTCCGTTCTGCTCGTCATCTTTTTCTGCTTTGAATTTTCGATGGCTTCCTTTTATATTCCAGGCCTGCCTGCGGATGCGTTTCTTACCACTGCCACACTCGATTTTATATCAACGCCTACGGGTACGCTTTCACCAGAGATGATGACAGCCTTTGCCGGCGCGCCTCCACAGACTGCAGTTGTCACTGCGGCGGGGTGTGTGCCTGGGCAGATCATCATCGATTCACCTGCGGCGGGAGACGAGATCAAAGGCGCCATTGATCTGGTGGGAACCGTCAATGTTGCCAATTTAGGCTTTTATAAATATGAAGTCGCTCCTCAGGGAAGTGATACCTGGGCTACGATCTCTGCCAGCCGCGAAATTGTGGTGGATGGCGCTCTTGGCCGTTGGGATACGACCGCATTAACCCCTGGTGATTACCAGTTGCGGCTTGTGGTTACAGATAATCAGGGTGCTGCATTGCCTGCATGTATTGTGCCAGTGCGTGTTTTACCCTTGCAATAGGAAAATTTTATGGCTGATATTCAACTTCGTCCCACCGTGGCAACTGATCTTTCGCGCCTAATGAACTTTGACCATACTGCCACCAGTGAAGCTGTGTGGCAATTGGAATTGCGTCGTGAGACGGGGCAGATCAATGCCTCTTTTCGTGAAGTCCGTTTGCCGCGCTCGATCACGGTGACCTATCCTCATGATCCCTTTGCTCTGGCAGATGATTGGACGAAACGATCCATGATGTATTCGGCTTTTATTGGGCAGGACCCTGTTGGGTACATCAGCCTGCTTGAACGCGGAACATCTTCTGTGGTGTGGGTGACTGATCTCGTGGTGCAGGTGGCAAACCGAAGATCGGGAGTGGCATCCGCTTTGTTGGCGGCCGCTCAAGCCTGGGCGGGGACAAGAGCGCATCGGCGCATCATCATCGAAATGCAGTCGAAAAATCTGCCTGCCATCCGCCTGGCACAGAAGTTCGGATATGAATTCTGCGGGTATAATGACCAATATTATCTTACGCAAGACGTGGCGCTGTTCTTTGTGAAAATATTGAAATAGTGCCGCGAAAGGTTTACTGCAAATTTTTATTGGAAGGGCTTGAATGATTAACGGTTGGTCGGATAGTGTGCTGGCGGGGATACAGACGCTCAATCAGATCCTGACGGCAGGGATTGCCATCACGGCCTTTTCGCTATTCCTATATTCACTTTCATTTAACTTACGCGACCGCGTGGCGCGGTCATTTGCTCTTATTTTGCTGTGCGTGGTGGTGGTGTTTACCGCCGAGGCATTGCAGGATAAGACCATCTCCATTGAAGCCGTGGACATGTTGCTGCGTTTGCAATGGTTTGGAATTGTATTTTTACCCGCCGCCTATTTACATCTTTCTGATGCCCTGCTTGTAACTGCGGGCCGCCCATCTCGTGGACGTAGAAGATTTGCCGTGCGCGGCATGTATCTGGTTTCGGCTTTCTTCCTTGTTTTACTTGCATTTGGATATTTACTTGGCCCGATCGTGCCAGAAGGCAAGCCTGCTCCTCATCTTCAACGGACGATGTGGACCGAGGTCTTTACCATCTTTTATGTAGCGGCCATGGTCTGGGCAGGTGTGAATTTTGTGCGTGCCTATAGCCGCATGCTAACCCGCTCTGGCCGTCGTCGTATGTTATACCTGATGGCAGGCGCTACAGCTCCTGCTTTGGGTTCCTATCCCTATTTGTTGTTTGGATATTCGTTTGCGGGGGAGCATCCCTACATATTCTGGGGTATTGCTACAGTTATTAACGCTTTGGTCGGCGCGTTGGTGATCTTGATGGCGTATGCGGTTGCCTTCTTTGGGGTTTCGTGGCCAGACCGTGTGATCAAGAGCCGCTTGTTTAAATGGATCATGCGTGGACCTGTCACTGCTTCTGCCGCACTGGCTTTGATGACCATTGTCCGCCGTGGGGGAGTAATACTGGGGGAGCCGTATAACGCATTTGTGCCCTTTACGGTGGTTGTCACTGTGTTACTGCTTGAACATGCCATCACTTTTGCCGCGCCTGTTTGGGAGCGAAATTTGTTCTTTGGACGGGATCGCGGCGAATTGCAATTGCTCCAAAATGTAGAGGAGCGTCTGCTCACGCAGGGAGACTTGCAGCAATTTTTAGAGGCGGTGCTTGCCGCCGTGCGTGACCATTTACAGGCATCCACGGCGTTTGTGGCCGCGCTGGATGATGAGACGTTATCTCCGATTGTGGTGGCAGGGAATCGTGCCATGCTCGATCAGGAAAGTTTGACCGAAGTGTTGGATCAGGTCAACGATGATCTTCGCCGCGAGTTTCAGTGGGGAAAATTCTGGGTATTGCCCTTGCATCAGCACAGGCGTGCAGATATGGACGAGGACGAAGTATTGCCTTTGCTTGGCTTGCTCGGAGTTTCACGGCGTGACGACAAGCAAACCATCGAGAATGACCAACGGGAAGCCTTATGGCTGTTGGCAGACCGTGCTGCGCTGGCTTTGGAAGACCGTCAATTGCAGCAGCGAGTTTTTCGTTCGCTGGCAGATATTCAACCTCAAGTGGAGTTAATCCAGCGAATGCGCGCAGCCGGCAGGTACGATTCGCGTGCTGGTTTGCTCACAGAGCCTTTGCCCGAGGAAGCAGATCTATTCAATTGGGTACGTGATGCACTGACCCATTATTGGGGCGGCCCGAAGTTGACGAACAATCCTTTGATGAAACTGCAGGTTGTCCGCGATCTTGCAGATGCTGATGATGGTAATTCTGCCAATGCGCTGCGGACTCTGTTGCGCAAGGCTGTAGATCAGGTGAAGCCCAAAGGGGATAGAAAATTCACCACGGAATGGATCTTATATAATATTCTTGAGATGAAATTCATCGAGGGGCGCAAAGTACGGGATGTAGCCTCCCGTCTGGCCATGTCTGAAGCGGATCTGTATCGCAAGCAGCGTGTGGCGATCGAAGCGGTGGCAAAGGCTATTTTTGACATGGAAGTAAGCTTGAAAGGCGAATAGGAATCATCAGAGCTATGGAAGCAAATATCAACAAATTATATGGTGAGGGCTTGTTGACATTCTTCGAACTCTGCAAACTTTGTATAGGTATGGAAGGAGGCCGCTATGGCTGGCCAAAATAAGAATCAAGAAAATCCGATACCTGATTTGGACGATGGGTGGTGGGCCTCGGTGCTTGCCGAGGAAAGCCGCAATTCTGCGGCACAGGTAGTTCACCAGATGGGTGGCAGCAGGTCTGAAATGCATGAAGATGCGAAGGGGCAGACTGCTGAAAAGAAGCCAGTTGCAAATTGGACCCAGGTCAAAGACCTGTACATGCGCGATCAGATCATTGATCTGATGGTGACTGGGCACAATCGTGGCGGCCTTCTGGTGGAAGGGGATGGGATGTATGGTTTTGTCCCATTTTCGCATCTCGTAGAACTTGCGGGAAAGACCGAAAACATTCAACGCGACCACGATCTTGAGTCGTACACTGGGCGCAAACTGAAATTGAAAGTGATCGAATGCGTCCCAGAAGATGGCCGCGTGGTATTCTCTGAACGAGCGGCTCAATCTGAACCTGGCAAACGCGCAGAGTTGTTTGACTCATTAAGCCCCCATCAACAGGTGGAGGGGGTTGTTACCAACGTGACAGACTTCGGCGTGTTCGTTGACCTTGGCGGCGTGGAAGGTTTGATCCACATTTCCGAGCTATCCTGGGGACGCGTCTCTCACCCGAATCAAATTGTAAAAATAGGCGAAACCATAAAAGTACAGGTTCTCGACCTTGCCCCTGAAAGATGCCGCGTGGCGCTCAGCCTGAAAAGACTGCAAGCGAATCCGTGGTCAAACGCCGCCGAAGAATTTCCCATTGGCCGCGTACTGCCCGCCACAATTACGAGTGTATTATCCTTTGGCGCATTCGCACGTTTGGATGCAGGTGTTGAAGGTTTGATCCACGCCTCGGAAATTGAATTGCCAGAGTCAAAGAATGTAAAAGACATCCTTGCCGAAGGTCAACGTGTTCAAGTGCGCATCTTGCATCTGGATGCTTTGCATCAACGCATGGGACTAAGCATGAAACTGGATGCGTAACTTTAGTATTTAAGAATAATTGGAAAATATGACGAATCATCCTCGATCAAGCAAACCACAGTACGCACAGGAAGAATTGCCCGCACAAAATGACTGGCTTTCACGCCTTGTGCGCTTCAACCTGCAATTTGGCCGTTTCATGCGTGACGCGGTCGGCGTTACTTTGCTCGCTTTTGCGCTCATGTTGTTGTTTGCTTTATGGGGGCTCACCGATGGCGCATTGCTTACCTGGCTGGCTGAAATACTTGCCACCTGGTTTGGTTGGGGCAGTGTTCTCGTCATCTTTGGCATCGGATATTTTGGATATTTTCTCCTGCGCCGCGATGCCACTCCCATCAAATGGGCACAGCTGATCGGACTCGAACTCGCTTCTCTCTTCACCCTGGGCCTGCTCGCTATTTTTGGAGGCAATGACCTCCTCCGCGCAGAGTCAGGCTGGGACGGTGGCCGCCTCGGTTGGGGACTTGTAGCCCTTGCATGGCAAATGCTTGGCGCGGTTTTTGGCTCGCTTGTCGTTTTCCTGATGTGGGCATTATCCGTGATGACGGGCTTTGGCTTGTGGCGCAAGTTGGAAGCATGGCTGTTGGTGCTTGCAGGTGAAACACCGCCTGTCACCGCATCCACGCTTGTGGTGGAGCAGGAACAACAAAAAGTGGACGAGCAGGCTGCTGCCTCCGCCTCCGCTCCAAAAAAGAAAGCACAGCCGCTGCTGCCTCCCGAATTTCGTACTTCCCTGAAAGCAGCAAACAAAAAAGAAGAAAAATCGAATAAACCGCTCCCGCGTGGAGAAGACCTGCCGCCTTTGCATATTTTGCTGGCCGAGTCTGCTGCGCGAAATGATGAGCGAACCATCAACCAGACGGCAGGCCTCATTATGAAGACCCTCGCCGAATTTGGTATCCCCGCCACGGTGATCGGATATCGCGTTGGCCCGTCTGTTACCCAGTTTGCTGTGCAGCCAGGCTTCATTAAAAAACCTGGCTCAGATGAAGAAGATGCGCAGCTGATGAAGGTTCGTGTGGCGCAGATCGCTTCACTGGAGAAAGATCTCACTTTGGCGCTATCAGCCCAAAGATTAAGAATCGAAGCGCCTGTCCCTGGGAAGCCCTACGTCGGTATTGAAGTCCCGAATACGCATAGTTCGGTTGTGCGCATGAAGACCCTGCTTGAGTCAGAATCGTTTTATAAAACAGGCGCGCCGCTTACGGTTGCCATTGGCCGCGATGTTTCAGGCCAGCCTTTGATCGCTGACCTTGCCCGCATGCCGCACTTGTTGATCGCGGGTGCAACGGGTTCTGGTAAATCGGTTTGTATTACAGCCATTGCGGCCTGTCTTGCCATGAATAACACCCCCGAAGATCTGCGCATGGTGATGATCGATTCGAAAATGGTGGAGTTGATCCGCTTCAATGGGTTGCCGCATCTTTACGGAAAAGTGGAAACCAATGTCGAGCGTATTCTCGGTGTGCTGCGCTGGGTGGTGGTGGAAATGGAACACCGCTATCGTTTGCTTGAGTCTGCGCACGCGCGTGATCTCGATTCTTATAATCACAAGATCGCACGCAAGGCAGACGGGAAAGCTCTGCCGCGCATTGTGGTGTTGGTTGATGAACTTGCAGATCTGATGATGTCTGCGCCAGATCAAACAGAACATAATCTTGTGCGTCTCGCGCAAATGGCACGTGCCACAGGTATTCATCTTGTTGTCGCCACGCAACGCCCATCCACAGATGTGGTCACGGGTCTCATCAAAGCAAACTTCCCCGCCCGCATGGCTTTTGCTGTTGCATCGGGCATTGATAGCCGCGTTATTCTTGATTCAACGGGCGCAGAAAGTTTGCTTGGCAAAGGCGATATGCTTTTCCTGAATCCTGAATCTGGCAGCCCTGTGCGTGCACAAGGTGTGATGATCACCGATATGGAAATTGAACGCATCATTGCGCATTGGCAAAAGACCATCGAGAAAACAGATGAGACTGCGCCTTGGGAGCAGCTGCTGCGTGAACCTGAAGAGGACGAAGACGAAGGCCTGATCGAACAGGCGATCTCGATCGTGCGTTCCAGTCAGCGCGCATCTGCCTCGCTTTTGCAGCGCCGCCTGCGAATTGGATATCCACGTGCCGCGCGTTTGCTGGATCAGTTGGAAGAGATGAATGTCGTAGGCCCATCCCTGGGCGGCGGCAAGGAACGCGATGTGCTGGTTAGCCCAGACGATGAATTTGGCGAAGAAAAAACAGAATAAAAAAAAGAGGAAAGATTTGAAGTCGAAGCCGATTTTCTCAGATCAATTGCGTTCTATTTTTAAAAATGTGCTTGACCCGATCGGCACATTTCTCAACGGTCTTGGCCTGACGCCCAACGCGATCACCTTGCTTGGTTTGGCTGGCACAACAGTTGGCGCTTACATTCTGGCGCTGGGCAATATTCGTCTTGGCGGCATTGTGCTTTTCACCTTCGTTCTCGTAGACACACTCGATGGAACCATGGCGCGTTTGCGCGGCGAGTCCACAGACTTTGGCGCATTCGTTGATTCGGTCAGCGATCGATACGCCGAGTTCATCACGTTTGGCGGCTTGCTCTATTATTTCCTTTCGCAAAGTGATTACCCTGGTGTTGTGGTCACTTTTGCCGCCACGGCTGGCTCTGTTCTGGTTTCGTATGTGAAAGCACGCGCCGAAGGGCTTGGTTTCACCGCAAAAGTCGGCATCCTCACACGTGTTGAAAGATACATCGTCCTCATTCCGTTGCTTATTTTCAATCAGCCTTTTGTTGCTGTTGTTTTAATTGCCCTGCTGGGCAACATCACTGCGCTTCAACGGATTCTATTTGTCCGCGCGCAGGGGCGTGAACGCATTCGCAAAGAAAAGGCGCAAAAGGAATACATTCAATAGAATGGAAGGTATTCCTTTTGATTCGCCGTTCTTTCGCTGGAACGGACTTCTCATCATGGCTGGCATTCTGATCGGCGGCGCCCTGGCGTTACGCGAATCAACCCGCCGTGGACATGACCCCGAGATCGTTCTCGACTTGTTTCTTCCGCTTCTGCTCTGGGCGACAGTGGGTGCGCGTCTCTGGCATTTACTTACGCCTCCACTTTCCTCCATTCAACTTGGCCTCACCACTGCTCATTATTTTACCCATCCGCTGGATGCGATTTCCATCTGGATCGGCGGATTCGGCTTGCCCGGCGCAATACTTGGCGGCGTTCTCGCTTTGTTCCTATTCTGTAGAAAATATCAGTTGAATTTTTGGGAATGGGCAGATATTCTTCCCCCCGCACTCGTACTTGCGCAGATTATCGGCAGGCTGGGAAATTATTTCAACCAGGAACTGTACGGCCTGCCCACATCCATGCCGTGGAAGTTATTCATCAGCCCTGAGCATCGTTTAGCGGGCTACGAAATGGTTGAGTATTATCATCCGCTGTTTGCGTATGAAATGATCTTGAATGCTATCAATTTATTTCTGTTATTTTGGTTGTCTAAGCGGGTTGCCAATAACCGCCTTGCAACTGGCAGCCTGTTTTTGGTTTATCTTGCCGTTTATTCCGTGATCCGTTTTTCACTCGAATTTCTTAAGCTGGACATCTCAATTGTTGGCGGTCTCAACATTAATCAGGTATTTATAGGCGTGACTGCGTTTGTATCGATTGCGGTATTATATTGGCGTAATCGCTCTGTCCAGGTACTGTAAGGTCTCTGTCAACTGGGAAATAGCAAGTGGGGGCATAAAATAGACAATGGTACCTTGTAAGAAATAACAGTCACTTGATGTTTAAACATCAGAGGAAAATTCCATGATCGAAACACATGATTTAAGTAAACAGTTCCATGATTTTTGGGCTGTGGATGGTGTTAATCTTTCTGTGCAATCAGGCCAGATACTGGCTCTGTTGGGACAGAACGGTGCAGGCAAGACAACCACTGTCCGCATGTTGACTGCATTGTTGAGCCCTACACGCGGCTGGGCACGTGTGGCTGGCTATGATGTGGTCAAGAATGGACGAGATGTCCGCGCTTCCATTGGGGTTCTTACCGAACAGCATGGCCTGTATATGCGGATGAGTGCCAATGAATACCTTGAATTCTTTGGGCAGGTTTATGAGTTAAGCCCGCAATTACGGAAATCGCGCAGCAATCAATTGCTTGAATATTTTGGTCTGGCAGAAGCGGCACACAGACGAATTGGAGAATACTCCAAAGGGATGCGCCAGAAGCTGGCTTTGGCACGCGCCATGATGCATGACCCTGGCGTTCTGTTGCTGGATGAACCCACCTCCGCAATGGATCCTGAGTCTGCGCGGCTGGTGAGGGATGAGATCGCACGCCTGAAATCGTCCAAGCGCACAGTGGTGATCTGCTCGCACAACCTCGTTGAAGTGGAAGAGTTGGCAGACCAGATCGGCATTATCTACCGTGGAAAAATTCTCACGCTGGGAACATTGGAAGAATTAAAATTGCGCGTGCTGGGTGCGCCTGAATATGAAGTCAAGTTCGCACAGGATTGGGACTCAAGTAGGTTGGAACTTCCCGCAGGTGTGGAATTACTCGCTCGGACGGCGAACAGTGTACAGGTCCGTGTGGAGCGGCCGCAGGCGTCTAATCTTGAAATATTAAATCGTTTATCTGCCATGTCTGCGCCAGTGATGGCGCTTCAGGAACAGCCTCGCACATTGGAGCAGGTCTATCTGAAGGTGATGGCTGAAGCAAAGGGATACGCCAATGTTCACTAAATTAAACCTTGTCTGGATCGTGGCTGGGCGCGAGTTGCGCGATCAAATGCGTGACTGGCGTGTTCTCGCGCCGATGGCGATTCTCGTTTTTTGTTTTCCATTGTTGATGAATGAATTCGCAAAACAGACCGTGGATTTCCTGAATCAATACAACGCGAATTTGATCCTTGAACGTCTGGTTCCATTTTCGATCATGATCATTGGATTCTTCCCGATCACAGTTTCGCTGGTAGTGGCATTGGAATCCTTTGTGGGGGAGAAGGAGCGTGGGACGATCGAGCCCTTGTTAAGCTCGCCCCTCGAAGACTGGCAGTTATATTTTGGGAAATTATTGGTGGGCGTGGCCACTCCCTTGATCGCGAGTTATCTTTCGATTGGCTTGTACATGCTTCTGGCAATGCGCCAGGAATTAAACATGCCGCCGCCTCTGATCATGTTTCAACTGCTTCTGCTTACTGGGGCACATGCTTTTCTGATGGTGAGTGCGGCGATCGTGATCTCGGTTCAGTCCACTTCTGTGAAGGCCGCAAATTTACTGGCTTCATTTATCGTTATCCCTGTTGCGATCCTGATGCAGGGGGAGGCGGTGATGTTGTTCTGGGGAAATGAGCAGGTGCTCTGGCTGGCTATTGCAGGTGTGACGATCATTGCGCTGTTGTTGATTCGCGTAGGCATTGCCCATTTCCATCGCGAGTATTTGTTGGGACGTGAGATTGACGTGGTCAACGTCCGCTGGATCTGGCGTACATTTTGGTCTAGTTTCATTGGCGGAGCAACCTCTCTGAAAGAATGGTATGGAAGGGTGTTGGGTTCTGCTTTGAGACGGGCAGTGCCTGCCATGCTGGTTCTGCTTTTGGTTTCAGGGGTCAGCGTCTGGTTGGGCTATGATTGGATCATGAAGAATGCCGCGCAGGCGATCAAAATGGCTTCCCCTGAGGATATTGCCAGCATCACTGAACGTGTGCAGGAGGTTCCAGATCTAAGAACATTTAGCGAGAGTATCTCTGCGCCGTTCCTGTTCCTCAATAACTCTCGGGCGGTGCTATTTATCTTTGCGTTGGGCACAGTTTCATTTAGTGTGCTGGGTGTGCTTCTTTATATGGTGAATATTGGTTTGATCGGCGGGTTGTTTGGTCTGTTTCAATTGATCGGGTTGAATGCCTGGCCCTTGTTTATTGCAGGCGTTTTGCCGCATGGAGTATTTGAATTGCCCGCACTCTTAATTGGCAGTGCCGCCATGTTGTACTTTGGCGCAAATATGGTGACGCCCCAGGTTGGAAAATCGATGGGTGAGGTGATCCTGGAATTGCTCGCAGATTGGACAAAGATCTTTCTGGGCTTGGTCTTGCCTTTGCTGGCGATTGCTGCTTTGATTGAGACCTACATTACCCCCTCATTGCTGATCGCCGCACTTCAATAATTATAGGACCATGGACACTGGAATGAACATTCCAGTGTCCATGGTCTTTGCTTTTATATTTCACAATAAAGTTGTGATTTTTACAGGCAGGAGATAGGTTAAGATAAATATTATGCCAAAGGTTATTATTCTCGGTACGTCCAATGCCATTCCAACCCCTGAGGCTGAAAATACTCATATGGTGGTGGTGGGGGATACCCGTATGGTTTTGGTGGATTCAGTAAGCAACCCCATTGTGCGGCTTGAACAGGCTGGTGTAGATCATAACGATCTGACCGATATCATCATTACACATTTTCATCCAGATCATGCCTCTGGCCTCCCGCTCCTTCTGATGGACATGTGGTTGATGGGACGGCAAAAACCCATCGATATCTATGGCTTGCATCACA
>JAVBXV010000394.1 GCA_030824405.1 Anaerolineales bacterium
GCATTTGTTGCACCCGCATACAAACGCGCGGCTTTGCGAATATCTTCGGCAGGCACACCTGAAAGTTCTTCAGCATATTCGGGTGTAAATTTTTCAAGAGATTCCACAAACTCGTTGTAGCCTTCGGTGCGTTTGGCAATGAACTCGTGATTGACAAGATTCTCTTTCACGATCACATGTGCCATCGCAGAGAAGACAGGCACATTCGTGCCAGGCTTGAGCGGCAGCCACATCTCAGCCATGTCCACCAGATCAATACGGCGCGGATCGATCACGATCATCTTCGCGCCATGTTTTTGGACAGCCTCTTTCATTTGCAAGGCAATGATGGGATGGTTTTCAGAAGTATTGGAACCCGCCACAATAAAGACATCATTCTGGATCACCTGCGAAGCGGTGTTGCTCATCGCAGAAGAACCGACCGCCTGCTGCAACGCAACCACCGAACCTGCATGGCACAAGCGTGTGCAATGATCGACATTATTCGTACGGAAGATGGCACGATACATTTTTTGTAAAAGATAGTTATCTTCGTTGGTGGCTTTGGCACAGCAATAGACCGCCATTGCATCTGAACCATCGCGTTTATAAATTTCCGTCAAACGATCAGAGACATAATCAAGCGCCTCGTCCCAGGTGGCTTCGCGCCATTCAGAACGGTCAAAGGCTTGCGTGCGCTCGCCTGCTTTTTGCGGAGTCTTGCGCATCAAAGGTGTGGTCACCCGTTTGGGATGATAAACATAATCATAGCCAAAGCGTCCCTTCACGCATAAATTACCGTGATTGACTGGCCCGTCAAAAGGTGTGGTCACTTTGAAGATATGCTCGTCTTTGACGTGCAGCATTAAATTACAACCCACACCGCAATATGGGCAGGTGGTGGAAACAACTCGATCTGCCTTGATCATTTTGCCTTCCTCTGTTTTCTACCAGTATTCAACACGCCGATCTCTTGCGGGGGCATGCCTTGTTCCAATAAATATTCGCGCTTGGGTTTCAACGCGCCTGTCGGGCAAACTCCCACGCACTGCCCGCACAACACGCAGGATGTTTCAGGAATGGCTTTATCAAAGAACGTACCGATCTGTGTATCAAATCCACGCCCATCGAAATTGATCGCAAATGTATATTGCGCATCATCAGCGCAGACCTGTACACAGCGCCAGCACAACAAACATTTTGAATAGTCGCGCACATACATTGGGTTATCGTCGATCACTTCAGACTCGCGCCGCTGGGCATCAGGGAATCGATTCGCATCCGCGCCATATTCCACCATCATCTGTTGGATCTCAGGCACCTCAGACAGATCCATTGTGGACTGGAGCATCTCCAAAATCGTTCGCCGCGCGCGGATCACTTTTTCGCTTCGCGTCTGGACCTTCATGCCTGCTCCCGCTTTGACAACGCAAGCTGGCTGGAGCACTCTCTGCCCCTCCACCTCCACGACGCAGATTCGGCACAACGCGTTGGCGGTTGTTGCTTCGTGGAAACAAATGGTGGGAATGTCCTTGCCCATTTCGCGCGCAACTTCAAGCAGAGTCTTACCCTGCTCCGCAGTTACTTCCTGTCCATCGATCACTAAAGTTAAGCTGTCAGTCATTTCGCCTCTGCAGTTTTTGCATCAAATAATTCAGGCCACAATTTTATGGCCGATAAAACCGCGCTTCCAGCCGTCTGCCCCAAGCCGCACAGACTCGCATCTGTCATCGTCCAGCCAACATCCTGCAAGCGGAGTATGTCTTCGGGTAAAGTCTTCCCGCTGGCTACACGACTGAGAATTTCCATTTGTCTCTGCGTGCCCATCTGGCAGGGATAACATTTACCGCAGGATTCATGAGCGAAGAAATGTCCCAACCGATTCAGGGAATCACGCATATCGCGGGTTTCATCGAAGACCATCACCACGCCAGAGCCCAGTGACAAGCCCGCCGCGCGCAGATCTTCAAAAGTAAGTTTGATATCCAAATGTGCAGACGTGGCAAACACACCCGCTGCACCACCCAACAAGACCGCTTTCAGAGATTTTCCACCAGCAACACCGCCTGCCATTTCAAGAAGCTCGCGCAAGGTCATGCCGAATTCCACTTCATACAAGCCAGGCAGAGTCACGTCACCAGAAACACAAAACAACTTGGGGCCTGGAGATTTCTCCGTGCCGATCTTGCGGTAGCCATCCGCACCTTCCTTGATGATCAAAGGCAGGTTGCATAACGTCTCGACATTGTTAATAACGGTTGGTTCGCCAAACAAGCCATGCGTCACTGGAAAAGGCGGCTTCACACGCGGAAAACCACGCTTCCCCTCGATAGACTCAAACAGCGCGGTCTCTTCGCCACAAATATAAGCGCCCGCACCGACACGAATTTCAATATCAAAATGCTCACCCAGATAGCCAGCTTCGCGTGCTTCACGCAAAGCATCTTCAAGGATCGGCACAATATATGGATATTCTCCACGAATATAAATATAGCCCTTGCTTGCACCCACTGCGTACGCCGTAATACACATGCCCTCGATCACTTGATGCGGATCGTCTGTTAAAAGAACTCGGTCTTTGAAAGTACCAGGTTCTGATTCATCCGCATTGCAGACGACATATTTTTGATTTCCAACGGCACGTTCAGCGCCTTCACCTTTAATGCCTGTCGGGAATGCCGCTCCGCCGCGGCCGATCAACCCAGAGTTCTTCACTTCTTCGATCACTTGCACACGGCTAAGGGTTCGGGCTTTTCTTAACCCAGCATACTCGCCATATTTTTCTAACGAGGTTGTCCCCTCACCACAATTAGCCGTCAACTTGCGCATGGAACCATAAACGATCGAGCGCGGCAATCCCAATTCATATTCGTTGAAATCAGGCGAGATATTCGTCTCGGCATCATCATCCACAAGCGCCACGGGAGCCTGCTCACAAAGCCCAAGGCATGGACTCGACTCAATAGTTAGAGACATGTCCTCGGTCGCCTGACCTGGCTCCACGTCATGATGCTTGCAGAGATGATTCAGCAGCCCATCGCCGCCCTTGAGCGCGCAAGCCTGATCGGTGCAAACGCGAATAATGCGCCTGCCAACGGGCTCGTTATAGAACATGGAATAAAACTCGATCACGCCATGCACATCAGCAAGCGGGACGCGTAACGCTTTGGCAATCTCGGATGCCACATCCTCGGGCAGCCAGCCATAAATTTTTTGAGCCGCGTGCAAGGCAGGCAACAGCCCAGCGCGGCCCATGGGAATATAATTTTCAATTGCAGGTCGTATGGGGGTTAGATCAATTTCAGACATTCACACTCCAGGTGGAAGGAATCACGTCATCGAAATTTAAAGTATGGAAAAGCAATTATAAAGTACATATAATTTTCCACAACGAATGCGGATTTTCAGTTTTATGTTTTCGCGGTTTCCAAAAACTCTGGCGCTCTCCGAATTTTGGAGGCTTGTTCAAAAGCGTAGGCAAACTTGATCAAGTTCGCCTCCTGCCATGCGCCCGCAAAAAATGACAAACCAACGGGCAGCCCAAAGATGTATCCCGCAGGCACGGTAATGTGCGGATACCCCGCCACCGCCGCAGGTGACGTGCTTTCCATATCCCAATTGATCGCATCGCCATTGACGAGGTCGATCATCCACGAAGGCCCGCCAGATGGAACAATGATCGCATCCAGCTTGTATTTTTTCATCGCGGCGTCAATTCCATTTTTGCGCGTGAGCAAAAGGTTTTTCGCAAGCGCCTCGCGATATTTCTTATCTCGCAAACTATTTTTTGACTGCGCCGTGATCATGTGCTCCTGACCAAAATATTTCAGCACACTTTCCTTATTTTCGTCATTGAACTTAATGATCTCTTCCATCGTTCTCAAACGCGAGTTGGAACCCGCCAGATATTTATTGAGATCCGCCTTGAACTCAAAATGCAGCACATCGGTTTCAGTAACACCAAATTTATTAAAGTTCGGCACATTCGCAGGGTCAACGATCACTGCGCCCAACTGCTTCATCACGTCAATCGCAGACTCAAAAATAGCGGTGATGCGTTTATCAGAACCCGCCATATTTCTGGCAACGCCAATGCGCGCACCTTTGAGTCCATTTTTATCCAGAAATTTTTCATAGGATTTAAACCCACGCTTCGCACTTAACCGTGTAGCTGAATCTCTTTCATCGACTCCCGTCATCAACCCAAGCAGGATCGCGGCGTCTGCAACAGTCCGCGCCATGGGGCCAGCAGTATCCTGGCTGTGTGCGATTGGGATAATGCCGCTGCGGCTCAACAAGCCAAGCGTAGGCTTGATGCCGACGATACCATTCGTCTGCGCGGGGCAAATGACCGAGCCATCTGTCTCCGTGCCAACTGCCACAGCTGCCAGGTTAGACGCCACCGCCGCGCCCGAGCCCGAGGATGAGCCGCAAGCTGAGCGATCCAACGCATATGGATTACGAGTCAACCCGCCGCGAGAAGACCATCCGCTAATGGAATGTCTCCCGCGAAAATTTGCCCATTCACTTAAGTTTGTCTTTCCAAAAATAATTGCGCCTGCTTTACGTAACTGTTTCACAATGAAGGCATCCCGCGGCGCAAAATGATCTTCCAGCGCAAGCGAGCCTGCCGTGGTTTGCATGCCATCGTGTGTATCGATGTTGTCTTTTAGCAGGACGGGAATGCCGTGCAGTGGACTCCGCACCTTGCCGGCACGCCGCTCTGCGTCGAGGGAAGAAGCGATCTTCAAGGCGTCAGGATTCGTTTCAATGATCGAGTTTACTTTTTGATCCACAGAGTCGATCCGCTCCAGATACATCTGCGTGATCTGTTGTGAAGTCAACTCGCCCGAAGTCATTTTTTCTTGCAGTTCTTGAATGGAAAATTCCTGCATATTTCCTCACAAATAAGAAATGGGCGCTCGAAAGCGCCCATCATTTTTTAGCGGCCGCCGCCGGTAATGTAATGCTCCAATTGGGAGATCAGGAATTTCTGCACATCCACAACCTCCTTCAACACATCGCGGACGGAGATCAGCCCAAGCAATTCGCCGCCGTCAAACACAGGCAGGTGGCGGATATTCTTATCGATCATCAAGGCCATACATTCTTCAAGCGGCTGGCTGGCCTCAACATAAATAACCTTGGTGGTCATGATCTCTTCAACTGTGGTGTTTTTAGCTGTCTTCCCCACCAATTCGACTTTGCGAATACAGTCACGCTCAGAAAGAATACCATCCACCTTACTACCATTTACCACCATCAATGCGCCCGTGTTATGGCGCGCCATGATCGTTAGTGCCTCGAAAACAGTTGCATTCGGGGTAATTGAAAAGACTTCACTCCCTTTTTTTCTTATCATATCGCGAACGGTGGACATAGGCTTCTCCTGTTCTAGTTTTTTCAAAGTATAGGCTTAAACCCCCCGCCTGACAAGCGGGCTTGTGAAGAATATCGCTTTTCGCGGCAGGGCACAAACAAAAAAAAGAGCACATTTTTTTCAAATGTGCTCTTTGATATATTTTTACTTCAAGGCTTCTTTGGCCGCATTGATCACTTCATCATAATTGGGTTCTTCGCCAAGGATTGGCAAATAGTTTACGTACACAAGTTTGCCATCGCGCCCTACAACGAACACAGAACGGCGCAGGTAACGGCGCTCTTTGATAACAATGCCATATTTCAAGCCGAAGTCTGTATCCACCACATCAGATACGACCTTGACCTTATCCACACCTGCGGCACCGCACCAGCGTTTTTGCGCCATTGGGAAATCTGCACTGATGGTGTAGATGACAATATCCTCGCTCAATTTTGCGGCTTCTTCATTGAAACGGCGTGTTTCGCGATCACAGACATCGGTGTCCAAAGAAGGGACAGCCGAGAGAATGATCACCTTACCTTTGGATTCCTGAAGGGGGTTCACAGTAGTCCAGCCAGGCACTACAGAAGTGAATTCAGGGGCCGCCTGACCTACTTTCACATCATCACCCAATATGGTCGCGAATTTATCGCCTATTTTGAAAATATCAGTTCGTACAGTTGTCATTTGTTCTCTCCGTTTAAATTATTGAAATGCATCTCGTAGATTAGGCAGGAATGAATACTCTTACCTGTTTTGGACGACAGATTTTACCGCAGTAATTAATGCAGGCAAAACACTGCCTGATTTTCCCAGAAGTGAAAAATCTGCCTGCTGGGTCAATGGTGTTGCTTCGGCATTGATCTCCACAACGACAGACCCAACACTACGCGCCGCCGAGGCAAGCGAGGCGGCAGGTTGAACCACCCCAGAAGTGCCGATGGAAAAGAAAATATCACAGGAACGCACAGCGATGACCGCCGCTTCCAACTCCGCGAGCGGCAGGGATTCACCGAACCAGACTACATCTGGACGCAACAGGCCATTACACAACTGACACTGCGGAACATGTTCACTGTCATCGCCCCAAATTTCTGTAAACGTTCCACACTGCGAACAACGCACACGCAGAATATTCCCATGCAATTCGTGGACAGTCTTATTCCCCGCCATGCGGTGCAATCCATCCACATTTTGAGTAACGAGGGTGAACATCGGAAACATCGATTCCATTTCAGCCAGTGCGTAATGTCCCGCATTGGGGCGCACCCCTTTTACAGCCTCGCGCCGCCATGCGTACCAGTCCCAGACCAGTTTAGGGTCTCGCGCGAATGCTTCAGGAGACGCCAGATCCATTGGGTCGTACTTTGCCCAAAGTCCTTCCTGGGCATCTCTAAAAGTGCGGAGCCCGCTTTCTTGTGAAACACCAGCTCCCGTTAAGACAACGACGCGCTGTGCTTTGGTCAAAAAGCGGATCAAGTCAACAGGGAAGTCGATCATGGTTTCAACACAGTTGCCGTCGGCACGATCTCTTGTGTGGGCGTGGGAGTTGGGACGCAATCCAACAGCGTAAGTCGCTCGCTAAAAGTTGCAGTACGGCCGATCTCGCGCCTGCTGGAGTTGGTGGTTACAAATTGATATTGCACCCAGGAATTTTTATAGCCATCCACAGACTTCATGTCTTCGCCGAATAATTCATGCGTGAATGTTCCGCCGCCGAGTGTTTCCATGGTGATACTGGTCCACTCACTGGTGGTTCCAGTGTATTTGCTCTTAAAGCGTACGAATAAAACAACATAGGCCGCGCTGGCGGGGTTCGCCACCTGTGCTGTGAAATTCACCGAAGTTGGCTCGCAGACACCTTTTTTATAGAACTCGGTTTCTGAAACAATTATGGAAATAAACCCGTCCATTTGAACGCTGGGTGTGGCCGTGTTCGGGGTGATCAAAACCAGCGGCGTGAATGGCGGCGGAGTTGCAGAAAACTCGGGAGTGGGAGTGGCGGTCTTTATCCCGACCAATGTTGGCGTAACCGTAAATGTCAAAGTTGAAACCGTTGGGGTAAAACTGGGAAGCTCGGTTGGCGTGATCGTGGCCGTACTAGTGGGAGTAGCTGTTGCCACTGGCAGTAGAAACATCTGTTCCAAAGACAGGGAGCAGGAAGACAGCAAAATCGCGCAAACCAAAAAGAGACTGATTTTTTTCATGGAGTATCGACAAACCCTTTCAAAGGAAAATAATCTTACATGCAGGGGGAAAGTGCAATTACCTGGGCGTAGATCCTTGTGCGGCCCACTTCCTCACCCTCAAAGTTCACCGCCACCAATTGATACCTGACCCACGAATTTTTATAATGATTATGGCCTTCTATATTATTAGCTTTCAAAATATAGGAATACGTTCCATCGTTGTGATCGTGCATGGCATCGCCAGTTGTCCAGGGTGTGTAATCTTCCTCTTTGGCAGATTTGACCTGCACAAAAATAATCACATTAAATACCTCGTCATCGTCCTGCACTCGCGCGGTAATTCTGGTTCTGTTGGGACTGCACACTCCCCAATAAATATGCTTGTCAGTCACTTCCACCGAAAGAAAACCCACATTTTCCTGAATGGGAGTCGCGGTAACGAATGGCGTCGCTGTGTACTCCCCAATATAAATCGGGATGGGCACAACTGTAGACGTGGGCAGGTTTGGATCTTCCGTTGGGATGCGCACGATCGTCGGTGATGGTGTCACCGTTTGTGTCGCCGTCGAAGTTGCAGTCACCGTGGGAGTGAAGGTAATGGTAGGCGTGGAAGATGGTGCAGGTGTATCTGTCACGGGAAACAACCCATCGACAAAAGGTATTCCGCCGCCTGCCGAACAGGCTTGCAGCAAAAGCCCTGCCACGATCATCAAAGTAAACTTGCGCATTCTCAACCTCTTTCAAGCTATAATGCTATAAATATTTTTTTCGAACACATCATGTAACAACCCCATTGTACAACATCATGAATTCTATAAAAGTCAAAAACCTCCAAAAAACGTTTCAAACCAAACGCAAGGCCGCAGGGTTGGGTGGTTCTGTTCGTTCGCTGTTCAAGCCTGAATACAGCTCGGTCGAAGCAGTCAACAACCTTTCGTTCGAGATGGAAGCGGGCGAACTGCTTGGTTTCATCGGGCCGAACGGCGCAGGCAAATCCACCACGATCAAAATGCTGACAGGGATTCTACATCCCAGCGGCGGCGAGGCCAGCGTGCTCGGTTTCACTCCCTGGGTAGACCGCCAGAAACTTGCCTTCCAGATCGGCACGGTCTTTGGTCAGCGCCCACAGCTTTGGTATCACCTGCCCGCGATAGACACATTCACCTTGTTCGGAAAAATTTACGAACTCGATGACCGCGAAACAAAAAAGAGAATTGATTTTCTCGCTGAAGCTTTTGAAATGAAGGATCTGCTGGAAGTGCCCGTGCGGAAGTTATCCCTGGGCCAGCGCATGAGATGTGAAGTAGCCGCCTCGCTTCTTCACCGCCCGAAACTGATCCTGCTCGACGAGCCTTCCATTGGCCTGGACGTGGTTGCCAAACAAAACATCCGTGATGCGATCCGCAGAATGAATCAAGAGGAAGGCGTGGGCGTGCTGCTCACATCGCACGACGCAGGCGATCTTGAAGCCTTGTGTAAACGAGTCATCATCGTCAATCACGGACAGATCGTGTACGAAGATAAAGTTTCAAACTTGAAACGAAAATTTCTCACCACCAAACTGGTTGAGGTGCGCTACGCAGAAGGCGTTGCAAAAGATTTCTCCATTGACGGCGTTGAGATTCTCAAGGTCGGCCATTATGGCGTGAAACTAAAATTTGATGCCGCCAAAACATCTGTCGAATCGGTTCTGGCGCACATTTCAGCCGCAGGAGATATTGTAGACATCACCATCTCCGACCCGCCGTTGGAAGAAGTGATCGCAAAAATTTATGAGCAGGCAAAAGAATACGAATAAATAAAGTATGCGTCGGAAGTAGAACTTCCGAATTTCTAAAACAGGTACAGGTAGAACAATGGAAAAAAAATTTTGGTTTGACATCCGCGAAAACAAATATGCAGTTCCTGAAGGTCATTCACTCGCCGAATTGACCGAGGAACTCTTCTCCTACATTGGCAGCCTTGACCCAGAATTGCGCGACGCAATCAGCTATGAAACATTCGCCAACTGGCTCGATCAGGACAAATACACATTGGAGCAGATCCGTCCCTATATTCCACGCCTCGCCATCAACCTGCAACACGGGCTTGGCGAACGGGATACAGACACAGTGTTCATGCGAGCCTTCTCCATTTTATTTCTCGCCGAGATCATCCACCACGACAACCAGGACCCATTCCTTGAAAAAGATGATGTCCATAGCATTCTCGCAAAAGGGTTGTCTTATATGAAAGAAGAACGCGACCCACGCGGATACGTCCCTGAAAAGGGCTGGGCGCACACACTCGCCCATACCGCAGACCTGTTTTACGTGCTGGCTGGCAATCGTTTTATCGCACGCGCAGAGTTGGAACAGATCCTCAACGCGATCACAGAAAAAATCACCGAGCCGATTGACTGGGTCTATCCACACGGTGAAGAGGACCGCCTTGTGCAAGCTGTCCTCGGTGCAGTGCAAAGAAAATTACTGGATGAATTCTTTTACAAGCAATGGCTGAATTCCTTCATTTACTCAGAAGGCAGAAGGCGTCCGTGGAAAGGTTCATTTGCAAATCAACCCGTCCACAATGCGTATTTCAATTCAAGGAATTTTCTACGCAGTCTGCAATTGAAAGTCCTCGAAAAGCAAAAACTCGCCAGCCGTGATTTTCTGCTTTCTGAAGTTGCCAGCACTTTGCAGGAATTAAGACAGTAATGATTTTCTGAGTGTCTCAGAGCTATGAAAACCTTTTCAAAATACTGGTCCATCTTTCAGATCACGCTCATCAACTCCCTGGCATACCCTGGTGAATTGGTTGGGCGCAGTTTGATGATCATCCCCTTCATGTGGATCTTCTATCAACTATGGAAGGTCACCTTCAGCGCGGCAGGCGCAGACGTGGTCAGCGGCCTGACCTTGCGCGACACACTTTGGTATCTCATGCTCGCAGAGACCATCGAGTTGGGGCGTCCGCCTGTTGCACGTACCATGTCTGAAAGCGTGAAAGATGGTTCGATCGCCTACATTCTCAACAAGCCCTATGATTTTCTTTGGTATCAATTCAGCACCGCCATGGGCGAAACCATCTTCCGCGCCATGCTGAACGCCATCTTTGGTGGGCTGACGGTTTGGCTGTTGGTTGGCGCGCCAGCTCACCCCGAAGGCTTTCTAATCGCCATCCCCGCCGTACTGGGCGCATGGGCCTTACATTTCTGCATCAACGCCATGATCGGGCTGTCTGCCTTTGCAGTCGAAGACGTCTCAGCCTTCACATGGATCTACCAAAAATTGGCATTCATCTTCGGCGGGCTATTGATTCCGCTGGATTTTTATCCACAGTGGCTGCAAGTCATTGCAAAAGCTTTACCATTTGCCAGCGCTATTTACGGTCCCGCGAGACTATTTGTAACACCAAGCCTTGAGCTATTTATCAGCGTGATGAGTTTGCAACTCGCCTGGATCATTGTATTAAGCCTTACTCTTGCCCTAGTCTACCGAAGCGGCATCAAGCAATTAACTGTCAATGGAGGATAGGATGAACAACATCAAATTCCTCCTCGCTATTTGGAAAGCCAACCTGCAATCTGCGATGGAATATCGCATCTCTTTTCTTTCGCAGATGATCGGCATGATGGCAAACAACTTCATCTACTTTGCCATTTGGATCATCTTCTTCGACCGCTTCAAAGATGTGCGCGGCTGGGGCGTGAACGACATGTACGTCACCTTTGGGATCCTCGCGAGTGCATTCGGCCTTGTCAGTCTATTCTTTGGCAACGCATTCATGCTCAGCGACATCATTTCCAAGGGCCGCCTTGATTATTACCTGTCCATGCCCAAGCCAGTTCTTTTGCATACCATTTCAAGTCGTATGATCGCCAGCGGGATGGGAGATTTTGCCTACGGATTTGTGAGCTACGCCCTCTCTGGATATTTCACCTGGGATGGACTTGCCCGCTACGTTCTTGCCATGCTGTTAGCTGCCACTGTCTTCGCCGCATTTCTTATTCTGACGCAGAGCCTCGCGTTCTGGTTTGGCACGATGAGCAATTTCAGCAACCTGGTGTTGAATGCCATGCTGACCTTTGGCATTTACCCGATCACGTTATTCGACAACTATGCCAAGATCATCCTGTTCACCATCATCCCTGCCGCATTAATGGGGTCAGTGCCTGCAGAATTCATCCGCGCATTTACGTGGCAATCGCTTAGTCAATTGCTGATCGGCGCAATTGGGTTTCTCGGTTTGGCGACGATCGTTTTCCGCGCAGGTCTGCGCCGCTATGAAAGCGGCAGTGCAATTCAAATTGAGGTGTGACAAAGGTAGGGATTGAACTAAATTGAAGGGTCCCGCATAATGGAGGGTAATTATCAGACAATTTATCAAGTATGGCTTATTAAGAAAAGGAAGCAAATGAAAACCTCACACCCCATTCGCTTATTTCTCTCTTTACTGATAACCTGCATACTGGCTGGTGCATGTACATTCCCTGTAACGACTTCAGACGATTTTGAAGTACACTTTGGCAGACCAGCAGGTGGAGATGTTATTATGTTGGGAGAATCGTTGAGCTTACTGGCAAATGGCTCTTCAACTGACGGGGATGTCTCACGTGTGTTGTATTTTGCAAATGGCAGGTTAGTTAGCGAGGCACCAAATCGTGCTGGCGATAGCATTGTTGCTGAATATATTTGGACCCCATCTGAAGTTGGAGAATATACACTACAACTTGCAGCGCAGCGCGGCAGCGAATATGCTTATTCGCCAATCATCACAGTATGTGTATTACCCTTTCAGATCGCCCCCGGACATCCGTATGACATTTACGCGCATGGATATGAAGGCGATTGCGAAATCCCTGCCCGGGCTGATTCTGCGGTACTTGGCGAACCTAGAGCAACAACTGTTAGTGTGAGTCCTGAAAGCATCAACTACGTACCTTTTTCCTCCATTTCCTGCCCGCCACAGCCAAGGATGCTTAATTTCAAATTTTATATAGACGATCCGCATGATGATGTGGTTTTTGCTTCCATAGCTCTTAGCATTGACCCTGCCCTTACAGGACGCATTAATGGTGAGACGACACTTGCACTCACGCATGTTGGCAATGAGCCTCCACACACGAAATTATTTGTTGGAGAAATCAACATGGAAGTTTATCTTGGCAGATCGTTGACAACTCCTGAAACAGGTGAAGGAAATATCGGGGTTATAAATTGGCTCGCACGAGCATTCGGACGAGACGGGGCAATTCTGATCGAGGAAGGTTCCTTTACGATCCCGGCTGCTCCTGTAACCTGCGAAGGCACAAGCCCCTTAGCGTCGCCGTCTCCTGCAGCTACTTCCACTCCAATTCTGGAACAAGTTTCTCCGACCCCGGCATCAGCACTGGATTGCCCAGCGGGAACATATTTTTCCGAATTTACAAATAAATGCATAGCCATTGAAATCCCTCCAACTCAAAAACCAGGTGGAGAAAGCGGACAGAGCTGCTCAAATTATGCAAGCAAGGATGCCTGTACCGCTGGTGGCTGCACATGGAATGACAATATGAATAAATGCCAGTAGAGGTGTAAATGACGATCAAGCAGCACGTACAGCAAGAAATGGAGCAAACCCGCGTGAGATTTCTTGCGCTGCTAAATTCCATCCCTGAATCCGATTACAGCCTGCCCACGGACAACCCCGCGTGGACGGTGGGCGACGTTCTTTATCACACCACACTCGGGCCGCGCGCTCTGGCTTTTGAGATCTGGATGATCATTCACTTCCGCGGGTTGTTCCAGTTTGGAATGAATGTTTTCCCCACAAAATTATTTGATCGGGTGAATGCACGATTTGCCCAACACGGAGACCGAGTCAGCCGTCAGAGTTTGACGGAGGCTTATGGGAAGTCGCACGCAGCTATCAGGTCCAGATTGAGGCGGACGCGAGAGGCAGATTTCTCCAAATCGGCAACGTACCCTGCTGATTTTTCATCCGAATTAAAGGGCGAGGTTACTGTCGAGCGTCTTTTTCGCCATGTGAAAGAACATTTTGAGGCACATGCTTTACAGGTAGAAAAAAAGAGGGTTGGGCGAAATGAAAACCATCTGTAAGTAAAAATAAAAATAAAAGGTGCTACTATTTCCGCATTATGGGCGAAATAAATCCAGGCGCAAATTTCTTTAAAATCATGACGGAGAGCATCTTCGATGGATTGATTCAGGTTGACCTGGATGGACAGATTATTTTGTGGAACAAAGGTGCGGAGCGGATCACAGGATATTCATCACAAAAGATAATCGGGCAAAATTTTCGAGAGGTATTCGCAAAGCTTGCGCAGGAGGCAGGGGGACAATTTCGTGAGAACATCAGCTTAATTTCAAAAACACTTGCCGATGGAATTGAACGAGAAGGATTAATTTCCCTCAAACATCGGGAGGGCTATTCCATGAAGTTACTTGCGCGTGCCCTTGCAATTCGCGATGTGACGGGAAAAATCATTGGGGTGATCGAAATTATCAACGACAACAAAGGATTGATGTCGATCTATCAACAAAATAAGAGAAACGAGGAGACTGTTTTACTCGACCCATTAACTGGAATCGGCAATCGGGCACATATCGAATCAAGAATTAGACAGGCTCTTCAGTTTACAAGGAATTCAAGTTCACCAGCGGGGATTTTATTCATGGACATCGACCACTTCAAGAATTTCAACGATACCTACGGGCACCTGATCGGCGACAAAATTCTGCGCTTCGTAGCCAACGCCCTTCGCCAGAATTTACGTACCTCAGATTCCTGCGGCCGCTGGGGTGGAGAGGAGTTTCTGGCCTTGATCAACGAAACCAACCCCGAAGGGCTGCGGGTTGCGGCAGAGAAACTTCGAACATTGATCTCGCAAGCCCACCTGGAGGAAAACGGCATACACCTGCATGTGACGATCTCTGTAGGGGCAACCTGGGCGCGCGAAACGGATACCCTGGAAAGCCTGTTTCAACGAGCAGACGAATTGATGTACCAGAGCAAGTCCAGGGGCCGAAATTGCGTCACAATGGATGAATAAATCTCTGTTATAATCTGTGCCCGTGACTGGTCCTGCCCTACGGTCTCAAGCTGTGGGCACGGAGACCTGCGATGTGCGGTGTTTTTGCCGCCAATATCTCATAAAGAAAGGAAGCATACGTCATGCCACTCGCTAAAGAAGTTAAGACGAAGGCGATCGAAGATTATCATCGCCACGAGAAGGATACTGGTTCGCCTGAAGTGCAAATCGCCATCCTGACAACCCGCATTACTCAACTCACCGAGCATTTGCGAAGCAACAAGCAGGATCAATCCTGCCGCCGCGGTTTGCTCAAGATGGTTGGTTCTCGCCGTCGCTTGCTCGCGTATTTGCGTCAAAGCAACTACCCAAGCTACCTCAGCATTACTGAACGTTTGAACCTGCGCCGCAAGTAAGTAAGTTAGACCCTAAAGGTCGTGAGACTTTTAGGGTCTTTTTAAAACCTTTTACAAAGGACATAAAGTAACACAAAGTTTTATGCACCCGCAGTCAGGAATTGAATAGCGCGAACAACGCGGTTGTTCCCACTCTTCAGTCCCTGACCTAGGCGGGAAAACCTGGAACGCAGCGGCAATCCGTTGCATATGTATGGCAGTCAGTGCCATACTCCAGAGTTA
>JAVBXV010000090.1 GCA_030824405.1 Anaerolineales bacterium
CTTAGGTAGGCGAGTCCGCGGGCAGCGTTGGTGGCTGGGTTGTAGGGATCGTCCATGGATTGGAAGTGGAATGGCATCACTTGAAAGAGTCCCATGGCGCCAGCGCTGGAGATGGCGCGTGGATCTCCACAGGATTCGATCTGCATGATGGTGGCAACCAGGTTCGGGTCCAGTTGCGAAGCGGCCGCCCATTGGGAGATGGACCCTGCCCAATGTTGGATCTCTGCTGTGAAGATGGGGGAAATGCTGGAGGGTTGAGGCGGCGAATCCACAACTGGAATTTGCGGGTTGGTCTTCCACGCAATAGATGCGAGAAAGACGCTGATGAAAACTACAGATAGTGGAATGAGGATAAATCCAGACAAACAGCCGCTCCCTTGTTCGTAGTCTTCGGGGAATGCGGCTGTTTGCCGATTGTCTTGAGTTGTGCGAGCGCGGGGCATGCGTAAAATCTCTTTTCTGGGTCTAAAGGACCCGGCTCGAAATTTATTTATGAAATTATAGTTTGGAGATCGTGTTGACGGAAATGCTCCGCCTTACAAACCGTATTGCTTAAGCGTCGTAGTGTTTGCTGTCGTTGCCTTCAGCGCCGCGTGTACTATAGGAGACAGGGTGATAGGTTGGCTCTGGCGGGATGAAGGATGATTGCTGGGTTGGAGTGGGCTTGGGCGCAGGACGGAATGTGGATGATGCTGCGGTTGGGACGTTGGCTGGCCGCGCAATTTGAGAAGCAGGGCGCAGGATCGGCTGGTTGGACGGTTGATTGGTAGGCACGCGGTTTTGTGAAGGTTGGTAACTTGGGCGCGGCTGTTGTTGTTGAGGCTGCGGGGCATTGTATGCGCGCTGAGTTTGAGTTTGAAATGGTTGGTGCTGTTGTGCAGTGGTGAAGAGACGGTCGCCTGCAAGGGAGAAGGTTCCGATGATCAACACGCGCACCAGCCAGACCATTGCCGCCACGAAGATGGGTACAAATTTGGCGAGAGTTGCCGCGCTCATGGCTGAGTTGGATTGTAAATTACCGTTGTTGGTGATCGCCACGGATACGCCCCACCAGGTGAGTGTGGCATTGAAGCCTGCGGCGAGAAGCCATGCGCCAAAGAGATAGTACACTTCGGCGGGTTCGTCACGTCCCTGTTCGGGGGTGAAGATGCGGGCGATGCCTGCAAAATCGATGCCGCAGAATGCAATGGCGAGGATGGTGGACCATTTCAACCCTGCAAAGGTCAGGTCACCGAGCATATCGTGGAGGGCGTATTGGGTGGTGCTGAAATTGAAGACTTCGAAGGCGAGCAGGGCACCGATGATCATCATGCCCCAGGCGGCTCCGCGGTTGAATTTGCGATTATGAACTAAATTGTTCCAGAGGGCTTTTAAGCCATCTCCAACATTGTTATTACGACGGTAAGTATTCATTTCGACCTCCTTGTCGAGTGGTAAGGCCGATTTTAGAACTTATGTTCTAATTTGTCAAGATGTGAATGAGAACTGCTTTTCCCCTCTGCTGTGCTTATTTTCTATAACTTCCTCATGATAAAATCCTCTCTATGAATCGCCCTTTTATCTCTTTATTGCTTTTAATTTCACTCTCGCTGGCTTGTGCTTATCAGCCAACTGCACCTGATGCACAGGCGCAGTCTCTGCCTTCTGGTACTGTGTTGTTTCAGGATGATTTTGCACAACCCACCACTGGCTGGGACCGTTTACAAGCGGCCGAAGGGATCATGGATTACGATGCGGGTGGGTATCGAGTCCTCGTCAATTCACTGCAAACAAATTTCTGGTCCACGCCGCATAAGGATTTTTCCGATGTCCGCATTGAAGTGGATACTGGCAAGATCGCAGGCCCCGACGAAAACCGTATTGGCCTGGTCTGCCGATTTACTGGAAATGATTATTATTTCTTCCTGATCTCCAGTGATGGCTATTACGGCATGGGTGTATACACGGGCGGCAAAGCGGTTCTGCTCGGTCAAAACGAAATGCAGCAAAATTCAAATATCAAAACAGGGCTGGCCGTCAATCACTTGCGCGCAGATTGCTCAGGCAATACGCTCACGTTTTTTGTCAACGGCGTGCAGGTAGCGCAGACGCAGGACGCAACACTCGCCAAGGGTGATGTTGGTCTTCTAGCGGGGACATTCGGCGCACCTGGTGTAGATGTGGTCTTCGATAACTTTGTAGTGTTACAACCATAATGAATAACTGACAATGGACGCTCAGCGTCCATTGTCCACGGCACAAAATGAAAATCTTTCTTGACACCATCGGTTGCAGGCTCAACCAAAGCGAAATAGAAAGTATGGCTCGCCAGTTTCGTTCGGCGGGGCATGAGATTGTTGCCTCTGCCGAATATGCAGAGATGGCTGTGGTCAACACATGCGCGGTCACCACGCAGGCGGCTTCTGATTCGCGCAGTAAACTCCGCACCATTGCACGCGCAGGTGTGGACGAGATCGTCGCTACGGGGTGCTGGACGACTCTTCAACCAAAGGAAGCTGCTGCGCTTCCGAATATTTTGCGCGTTGTCCCCAACTATGAAAAAGATAACCTTGTTGCTGATATCCTGAATATCGAACGTTCCACGTTTGATCTCGAACCCATCGAGCGCGCTCCAATTCCAGGCTTGCATCGCCGCACGCGCGCCTTCATCAAAGTGCAGGATGGCTGTGATAATCATTGCACGTTTTGCATCACAACCATTGCGCGCGGCGAGGGGCGTTCTCGTCCGCTGGCAGATGTGATCGCCGATATCAACTCTGCACTTGCAGGCGATTCAAAAGAAATAGTTTTGACGGGTGTGCATCTCGGCTCGTGGGGGCAAGACATTTCGACTTCGCTCAATGCAAATGTTCATCTGCGAGATCTGGTCAACGCTATTTTGCGCGAAACGGATGTGCAACGATTAAGACTCTCTTCGCTCGAACCATGGGATCTGGACACAGACTTCTTCTCCCTCTGGACAGATAAACGCCTCATGCCGCACCTGCACCTGCCTCTGCAATCTGGCAGTCAATCCACGCTGCGGCGGATGGCTCGTAAGACCACGCCGAATTCATTCCGCGAGTTGGTCCGCGCCGCAAGGGACGTGATGCCCGATGCCGCCATCACCACCGATATCATCGCGGGCTTCCCAGGCGAAACAGAGGATGAATTTGCAGAGACTTTGGAATTCGTCAAAGAGATCCAATTTACTGGCGGGCATGTCTTTTCGTATTCGCCGCGTCCAGGTACAGGGGCGGCAAAGATGAAGGGGCAGATCAGGCCTGAGTTAAGAAAGAAGCGCAATCACATTCTGCAGGAAGCTATTGAAGAGTCTGCAAAGATCTATCGCGAGAAATTCATCGGGCAAAAAATGTCTGTGCTGTGGGAATCCACAACGGAGTATGGCGAGTACGGCTGGCAAATGGAAGGCTGGACGGGGAATTATCTGCGGGTGAGCGCCATAGCCGCTTCGCCGCGTTGGAACGAGCTGGACGATGTGCGCCTGGAGCGTGTGGATGGGGAAAAGCTGGCGGGTTCGATCCTGTTGCAGCGTGAAACAGAATTATAAAAATTACGAATGTCACTATTTGAAAATGATGGGTGAATGTATAATTTGTTAGACAAATTTGTGCACAAAGGAGCAAACCAATGACGGCTCAATTAATTGACGGAACTGCCATCGCGCAAAAAGTGCGTGATGAAGTGAAGGTGAAAGTTGCCAAGCGAATTGCGGAGGGCAAGTCTCAACCAGGGCTGGCAACCGTTTTGGTGGGCGAGCGAATTGACTCTGCCACCTACGTTAGCATGAAGCAAAAAGGTTGTGCTGAATTGGGAATGACATCTTTTCATCATCCTGTGCCTGCCGATATTTCACAGGAAGACCTCGAAAAACTCATCAAGCAATTGAATGCCGACCCGAAAGTGCATGGCATTCTTGTGCAATTACCCTTGCCCGCTCATTTGGATGAAGAACGAATCTTGCAGCTCATCAGCATCGAAAAAGATGTGGATGGGTTCTCGCCGATCAACCTTGGGCGTTTGGCGCAAAAGGGACGTGAGCCGTTGTTCGTGCCATGCACGCCGTTTGGGTGCATCTACCTGCTCAAGGAAGCGGGCGTGAAGATCGCAGGCGCAAATGCTGTGGTGTTGGGACGCTCGAATATTGTGGGCATGCCTGCCGCTTTGCTGCTCATCAAAGAGAACGCTACTGTAACTGTTGTTCACTCAAAGACGAAAGATATTCCCGCAGTCATGCGTGATGCGGATATCATCATTGCCGCCATTGGCCGCGCTGAAATGGTGCGCGGTGATTGGATCAAACCTGGCGCAGCGGTCATCGATGTGGGCATCAACGGCATTCCAAAACTTAATCCTGATGGTACGCAGATGATCAGCCAGAAGACTGGCAAGCCGATGCAGAGACTCGTGGGCGATGTCAACTTTGAGGAAGCGAAAGAAGTTGCTGGATTCATTACACCAGTGCCAGGCGGTGTTGGCCCAATGACCATCGCGATGTTGATGGCAAACACATTGCGGGCAGCGGAAATTCAAGAGCCATAAAAGTAGGCAGTAAAAAGTGAAATATGAAGTCCCGCTGAAAGGCGGGACTTATTTTGTAAAAGAGGAGAGCAGGATGAAAAAGTTTTTGAAGTGGGTGGGGATCGTTTTTGGGGTGTTGGTGGGGCTGATCGTTATTGCGTTGGTGGGAATTTATTTCAACAGTCAATCACGGCTGACGCGTGTTTATGAAATTCCTGAAGAACAGGTTTCCATTCCAACGGATGCCGCTTCGATTGAAAATGGAAAACATATTTTTCAGTTTCGCGGGTGTGAGGCTTGTCATGGCGAGAATCTGCAAGGCATGGTCTATCTCGATGACCCTGCTGTCGGGAAGGTGATCTCGTCGAATCTCACAACAGGCAAAGGCGGAGTCGGAAGCGAAATGTCTGACGAAGATTGGGTGCGCGCCATTCGTCACGGCGTCCGCCCCGATGGAACGGGTTATCTGTTCATGCCATCCACAGAGTTTTATTATTTAAGCGATGAAGATCTCGGCGATGTGATCGCCTACATGAAAAGCGTGGAGCCTGCGGATAATGAACTGCCTGCCAGCGAAATTTCATTTGTCGGACGCATCGTGATGACTCTGGTCAAGGAGATTACATTCGTCCCCGCCGAGTTGATTCCGCACAATGCTGCGCGTCTCGCCGCGCCTGAAGTTGGTACTACACCTGAATATGGTGCCTATCTGGCGCAGTCTTGCCATGTCTGCCATGGACTGACGATGTCTGGCGGTGTGATCCCTGGCCTTCCAGCAGATTGGCCGCCCGCGCCGAACATCACCTTTGGCGGCGGCTCTGCATTGCCAACCTGGACGGAAGATGATTTCATCAATACGATGCGTACAGGCAAGACCCCAATGGGGAAGGAGTTGCGCGCGCAATATATGCCGTGGAATTCGTACAAGTTCATGAGTGATGATGAATTGAAGGCGGTCTGGGCGTACTTGCAATCTCTGCCAAAGTTGGAGTATGGAAATAGATAAATAAGCGAAGAGTGTTTTTCCAGTCCCGCCATTTGGCGGGATTGGTTCTATTTAAAACCTTGACATACTGTCAGTCTCGTACTATTATTGATTTATTACTAGTGCGAGTTTGATACTACTGAGAGGAGTAAGGATGACTGAAATTGGAACGCAAACTAAAAAATTCCAAAAGGAATTAAACTCTGGCACATCATCGCTCGTATTGTTGAGTGTGTTGAGCCGCAGTAAGGAACCCATGTATGGGTACCAGATCGCCAAATTGCTTGAGGAGAGCGGCCCGCAGCAGCCCATGATGAAGCAGGGGACGTTGTATCCCGTGCTTCGTTCTCTGGAAGAGAATGGGTTGCTGGAAAGCACAGTGGCGCCTTCTGTTTCTGGCCCGCCACGCAGGTATTACACGATCACAAAAGATGGGCGTACTACTTTATTGGAATGGCTGGATATTTGGAAGCAGACAAAGAGCTTCGTGGATGCAATCTTAAAAGGATAAAAACATGTTCAATACAATTGATGAATACCTGGATGCTTTGAAGAACGAAATGAAAGATGCCGACCTCGCGCTTGTGCAGGACGCACAGGCAGATGCGCGTGAGCATTTGTCCACTGCGTTGGGGGTCGCCCGCGAAGCCGCTCCTGAAACCAGTGAGACTGATGCCCTCAAAAAGATCATCGAAGAGTATGGCTCTCCTGAAGAGACAGCTTCCGCGTACAAAGAAGTGGAGCGCCGCACCTCACCTTTGTTGAAGCAGACTGTAAAACCACGTTCAGCGTTGGGACGATTTTTCGGCGTGTACACAGATCCGCGCGCATGGGGAGCCTTGCTCTACATGCTGATCGCTTTTGTTACAGGCGTTTTCTACTTTAGCTGGGCGGTCACTGGCGTGTCTTTGTCTGTATCTTTGCTGATCTTCATTTTCGGTTTTCCCATTGCGCTCTTGTTTTTACTCTCTGTCCGTGGACTGGCGCTTCTCGAAGGCCGCCTTGTGGAAGCCTTGCTGGGCGTCCGCATGCCGCGCCGGCCTTTGTTCTCCCATCAGGATATGAAGTGGCTGGATCGATTGAAGGCTCTTCTGACCGATAAAGCCACCTGGTTTATGTTGATCTACATGCTCCTGCAATTTGTTCTAGGCGTTACCTATTTTGTTTCGTTCGTGGTCGTGCTTAGTTTCTCGCTTTCCTTCATTGCTGTCCCTGTTTTGCAGGAATGGCTGGGGCAGGGTGCAATATTCAACGATGGCATACGCTACTTCTTCCCAACATGGTCATATCCGCTATTTGTACTCGGCGGCATCCTCTTGTGGACGACCTTCATGAATATCGCGCGGGGTGTCGGTCAATTGCACGGCAAAATGGCAAAATGGTTATTAGTGACTGAATAAAAGAGTTTCCCCGCAACACAATCCGTGTTGCGGGGTTTTTTTATTCCATGGAACAGAATTCTCAAACCCAGTTTCAACAGATTTGGTATGCTCCCGCTTTTTCATCCCTGATGACAAACCGCAGCGAGTTGACCATGATCGCAGGGGCTGGCGCCTTGCATCTCGGCCTGAGTTTGGCAGGTTACAAGGGTTGGCAATGCCCGATCCTCGCTGCAACAGGTGTCCCATGCCCGGGCTGCGGGTTGACCACAGCCATTCTTGAACTTTTGCACGGAGATTTCTCCGCTTCCATTCGCACACATGCCTTTGCGCCGCTATTTCTATTTGCTGTTGTGATTTTATTCACGGCTTTTCTGCTTCCTGAACAGCTGCGCAGCCGTCTTGTCAATTTTGTAAACAGGGTGGAAATTCGTACCGGTATTACAGCATGGGTGTTATCGTTTCTAATGTTATATTGGGTGATTCGCCTGGTAGCATAAACCAATTTTAAAGAGGAGATTTTTTTAACATGGAATTTTCATTTGATGGTGGACCACTCGGGGGCGTTGGTGTTGGGCTTATCTGGTTGGCGGGCATCGTTGTACTCTTCAAGCTGTTTCAGAAGGAAGGGTTCCTCAAGGGCGTGCTTGGCTTAATCTGCATGCTGTACACCTTTATCTGGGGTTGGCAGAATATCGGCCGCGAGGAATTGAAACTGAAGACCTGGATGTACGTCTGGACAGGCGCTATTGTGCTCGGTGCTATCCTCAACGTGATCGGCGCTTCCTCAGGCGGCGGCGAGTAATTATTTTTTGAAGTTGATCTAAACAAAAGTCCCGCTTCGTGCGGGACTTTTGTTTTTAACCTGCTTAATGAGCTTTTTCTTCACTCATACTTGAATCTCATCACACCGATCACGAAGAAAATTCCCGCGAACCCAAGCAGTACGCCTGCTTCGGGCAAAATATCCACCAGACCGCCGCCACGCAGGACGAGATCAAGCAGACCTTGCATCGCCCATGTGGTGGGGAGGATCTTGACGATATTTTGAACCACAGCAGGGAATAGCTCCAGCGGATACCAACAGCCGCCCATGAGCGCCATAACCATGCCCATCATAATGCTCAAGCCGCTTGCCTGGCTTTCTGTCTTGATGAAGGTTCCCATGGTTGTGCCAATGGCGCCTGCTGCGAGTGCCGCACAGGTGAGAATGACAAAGAGGGCGAGCGGTTCACGTCCCCAGTTGAGACCCATGACAACGCTGCCAAACAAAAGCAACAGAGACATTTGGATCAACGCCATCACCACCTGCCCTGAAATGGTGCCCAGTAAAAATGTGGCTTTACTGGTGGGTGTGGTCAGTACGCGGCGCAGAGTTCCCTGCTGACGTTCGTAGGCGAATAAGCCTGAAATACCGAAGAGCGGAATGAACACCCACGTGATCAACTGTCCCGCAGAGGAGCTTGCGCGCGGATCATATTCAATGCTGTCAGGTGTGCTGCCTTCGACAATGATCACGCGTTCGGGCGCATCCGCCTGCATGGATTGTGCCAATTTCAAGGCTTCGTTGAAATACGCCTGTTCATCTTCGGAAGATTCAAATGTGCCTCTGGCTTCGGCTTCATCCACTGCCATGTTCGCGGCATTGACCGCGCCGCTGACTCGCCGTATCGCGGTTTGGATGGCGCGTTCGGCAACAGTGGCATTCAGGTTATTGGGCTGCTGACGAAAATCCAACTGTGCGCTGCCGTCTTGGATGGATTTCAGATCCAACCCCGCAGGGATGACCAAAATCGCAGTAGCGCGGCGTGAGTCAAATTGATCTTCGGCTTCTTCGAGAGTTGATACTTCGGGTCGTATCGCAGTCGATCTATCCAACTCGGCGATGATCTCCTGCGAAATGGATGTGTTCGCCTGATCTACAACCACGAGGCGGATGCGGTTGTCCGCATTTCCAGAGGGAGTGCCGCCTGCAAGCAGGAAGGTGAAGACGAGCGGCAGGATGATGAAGAACAACAATTCAGATGAACTCGCAAAACGGATGATCGCATCCTTCCATGCGATGGCGAATATTTTTTTCATTTCTGCACCAAATTCTTTTTGCCGAATAGCAAGACAGAAGCCAGGAATAAGATCATGCCCATTGAAAGCAGGGCAGTGATCGGCGCAGAAAGATCGGTTAATGTGCCGCCGAGTCCCAGTGTGGTAAATCCATCCAATGCCCAGGCGTTCGGCGTGATCTTTGCAATAGTCTGCACGAAGGGTGGAAGTTGATCGAGGCTGATGAAACTCCCGCCCATGATGCCGAAGATCAGCATGATGGCTGTGCCGATGCTGCCCACTTGCGCGGGCGTGCGTGCCAGTGCGGTGATGAGCATGCCCCAGCCTGTTGCGCCGAATACTGCGGCGAGTACAAGAACGACCACGCCGATGCCGTCACCCCATTTCAATTGAAAAAATAAAGTGGTTGCCCCAATGAGGATGAGCATTTGTGCGGCGCCTGTTAAGAAAATGCCGAAAACTTTGCCGCCTAAAATTTGCGTGGAGTTGGTTGGCGTAACGAGCAGACGCGGCAATGTGCCTTGTGTTTTTTCTGCGAGAATGGAACGCCCGCCATAGCTGACGGTGTACATCAAAAACATCAATGCCATGCCAGGCGCGAGATAGGCAAGTATGTCAAATTGGGCGGCTTCGCCATCGGCAGTGGTTGAGTTCAGTGTGATCGCAAGCGCATCAGTGTCTGGTGAGTTTTGCAAACGTTCGCCCATTTCCAGCCCTGCCTGTTCGGCTTGTTGCGGTGTGATCCTTCCAGTGAGGATCATTTGCAAAATGGAAGTCTGCCCGCTCACCCGTCCTTCTTCCACGCGGCTCATGAATTCATCAACGATGGATTTGATAATGCCTGCGCTGGTTGGGCGGGATGGGTTGGCGTACACTTCGATCTGGATGTTTTGCTGGAGTTCAACATTACCAGCCGCGAATGAATCCTGAGATGGAATAACGCTTTGTGTGAATCCCGCAGGGATGATAATCGCCGCCGCAGTTTGATCTTCATCTACAAGCAGACGAGCCGCTTCTGCATCTTCGCTGAAAGTGGGTTCGACCAATTCAGCCAGTTCTTCCGTTGTAAATACATTTGCGAGCGCGTCCCCTAATTGTTCATCATCCAGGTTGACGATGATAACGGGAATATTCGTAATGCCAGTATTGGCATTGCCGCTGAAACGGCCAGTGACGAGTCCCAGCCCAAGTGTGAGCACGAAGGGGGCGGCGAGCATGAAGGTCAACGCGGCACGGTCGCGAAAGGCGAGGCGCAGGTCTTTGATTCCGATGAGGAAAGTTTTTAGCATACTAGTCTCTCAAGGCTCTGCCAGTGAGATGTAAAAATACTGCTTCGAGATTCGGCTCGCGGATATCGATGGAATGAATTTTGATTCCGCGTTCGTTGGCTTTGCTGACAACCGAAGCAAGCACATCCTTTGCGGAAGGTGTGATGACCGAAATTTCATGGTTGATCACGTTGGCTTCCAATACTTCTTTGATGCCTTTGAATGCTGTAGCCAATGCCGCAGGATCATCGTTTTCGCTGATGTGCAGGATCAACGTTTCTGTTTCGCCCACTTGTTGGGTAAGTTCCTTTTGCGTGCCAATGGCGATCAAATCACCGTGGTCGATGATGCCCACGCGATTGGAGAGTTCTTCGGCTTCTTCCATGTAATGTGTGGTGTAGAGCACGGTCATGCCTTGCTTGTTCAGATCTTTGACCGTGTCCAGAATTGCGCGGCGTGATTGCGGGTCAATGCCTACAGTGGGTTCGTCCATGAAGAGCACTTTGGGTTTGTGGAGCAGCCCAACACCAATATTGACGCGGCGCTTCATCCCGCCTGAATAGGTTTTGACTCGGTCTTTGGCTTTGTCCATCAATCCTATCTGTCCGAGCACTTCATCCACACGGTTTTTGAGGGGTTGCCCGCTCAGCCCGTACATCTGTCCCCAGAAGATCAGGTTTTCGCGGGCGGTCAGATCTTCGTACAAGGCCAGGTCTTGCGGCACAACACCGATCACATTGCGCACGCCCATCGGGTCTTTTGTGACTGAATGGCCATCCACGATAGCATCACCAGATGTGGGTGCATACAACGTGGAGAGCATCGAAATGGTGGTTGTCTTGCCTGCGCCGTTTGGCCCAAGCAAGCTGAATATCTCACCCTGCTTGATGTCAAAGGTGATGCCTTTGACCGCGGTAAATTCCCCGTAGTTTTTTGATAGATTTTGAACTTGCAGTATCGATGTCATAGGGCCTCTTGAAAGAAAGATGATTAATGTACGGAAAAATTTTGAATAGGTTGTTTGTTACATTCGATTGTACTGCTTGAGGATCTCTTTTACTTTATCATGCGGCAAAGATTTGCTGCTGATGCCTTTATGCCCGACCATATCTTCTGCCATCACCATCGAGTTGATGATCGCTTCTTCGGTGACATATACCGTGGATGAAAGGATCGGGTCCAGATGCTCGTTGTCTAATGTTTGAATGTTGGTAACGCCCATGGCATCTCCACGATCTGCCTGCGGGTTCGCCGTCGAGAAGGCCAGAAAAATATCTCCACTGCCGTTACCGCCGAGTGCGCCAGTGCGGGCCATGCCAAGCGTTACACGTTTCGCCACGCGTTTGAGTTGATGGGGAAGCAGCGGCGCATCTGTGGCGATGACGACGATCAACGAGCCGTCATCTTGTTTGAACGGATTCTCTCCGCTGGTCATGGGCGCATCATTTTTGATGTAATTTCCGATCGGCACGCCTGCAATAGTTAATTGAAATCTTCTGCCAAAGTTGGATTGCACCAACGCGCCTACCGTCCAACCACCGAGTGCTTTGGGCAGTTTGCGTGAAGAGGTTCCCGTGCCGCCTTTGAATTCATAACAGAGCATGCCTGTTCCGCCGCCAACGTTGCCTTCATCGATCGCGCCGCCTTTGGCGGAATCCAACGCTTCGAATACATGATGGTCTTTGACGTAAAAACTATTCAGGTCGTTCAGCCAGCCATCTGCGGTTTCTGCCACCACAGGGCAGGACCATGGCTGATACAAAGCATTATTTTTGATCTGCCATGCAATGATCGTGTCGCGCACAATGCCTACGCTGTGTGTGTTCGTGATCCCGATCGGCCCTTCCAGTAAACCGCCTTCTTCGATCCATGCGGCGCCCGTCATTTCGCCATTGCCGTTAAAAGAATGCACACCCGCATAAACAGGTGTGTTGTCTTTTGCCCCACGCGGATGAATGATCGTTACACCCGTTCTGGCTGATGCGCCTTCGATAATGGTCGAGTATCCAACTGTGATTCCTTCAACATCGGTAATGGCATTGTGTTTCCCCGTTTTCCCCTCAAATGGAATTCCCAACTCACGTGCCCGAATTTTTTTCATAGATTTTCCCTTGCGATCTTTACAAGTTGCCTGGCGATACTTTCCATAATTTCGTCAGGCGCGCCGTCCATGGCCTGGCTTTGCACGCGGGTATCAATTTCATCGTTGACATAATCGACGACGATGAATTCGTCAGCGAAGGCAATTTCTGTAGAAAACCAATCCAGCTTGCAGATGGATGCGATGCGCTTCGTTACATCCCGCAGCCTGTTTAGGCGATACTGAGACTCTTCCTCCGCTGTCACAGGCGCGTAGATGTGAGTCTCTGTATCCCACCAGCAGGGGTAGGTTTCGCCGTTCGCGTAAAAGACCCTGAACCATGCGGGCGCTTCTTCGATGATCTGTGGCTGAACGTGCGCCTGGATTAAATATTTTTGCTCGGGAAATTCCATGCGCGCTTCGAGGATCTTATCCACGCTGGAAGCGCCAAGGATGACACCTTCACCACCGCCGCCGTTGGACGGCTTGATGACAAAATTTTCACCAAGCGGGCTCAGGTCAATGGGGGAGACGACAGGCTGCTCAAGAAAAGGTGCGAGCAAAATAGTGTAGGGGGTATGCAGCCCATTGTGGATCAGCTCAAGGTGCATCGTGGCTTTATCTTCAGACCACTCGGAGATTTCCTTGGGGTTGATGCGCCTTGCACCATGTTCAAGCGCCCAGCGCGGAATAGGGTCGAAGCGCGGATCACCCTGCCCGCGGTGCAGCAGTGTTTTGAAGGTGGTCACTCCCTTATAAAGCGCGGTGATCGACTCGAGTAGATTGTCAGGTTTGATCTGCCAGAGTGAAATTCCCTCTTCAATACAGGCACGTTCCACCATTCCAACAAAGATATTGTCATATTCCCAGTACCAGGGCAGGCATAAGTCATATCGCATGGGAAGATTATAAGGGCATGTTTCTGGCTTGTCGAAGCCCTTTCAAAAGCCGAAAATCAAGGCTCAGATCGACTTTCGACTCGGTTAATCACTGGTACAATGGGCGCACAAATTTAAATAAAGGAAAATAACATGAGCAAAGATTCAGTTCAGGACGGCTTGGTAGTTTCAATGGATTACAAATTAACTGTGGACGGTGAAGTACTCGATTCGTCAGACGATGCGGGCCCGTTGCAATTCCTCGTGGGTTATGGAAATATCATCCCTGGCCTTGAGAAGGAAATGATGGGCATGAAGATCGGCGACAGCAAGGATGTGGTTGTGGCCCCCGAAGATGGCTATGGCGAATTTGATGACGAGGCTTTCATGGATGTGCCGCGTGCTGATTTCCCCGCAGACATTGAGATCGAAGAAGGCGCCGAGCTTCACATCACCGCTGACGATGGCAGCCACCAGATGGCGTTCGTGGAAAGTTTTGACGATACAACTGTCCACCTCGATTTCAATCATCCCCTGGCTGGCGCAGAATTACATTTCTCTGTGAAAGTGGTTGCTTTACGTGAGCCCACCGCAGAGGAATTGGATCATGGGCATGCTCATGAAGAAGGTCACGATCACGAGTAATTCATTTATTCAGTAGATCTGGTAATAAAAGACACCAACTCTTAATTCGAGAGTTGGTGTCTTTTTGTTTGCCAGTTCAAAATTTGTTTGATGCCAACGATGAAGATTATCAATCCCAACACCAAACCGCCAAAGTTGCTGAGAAATTCGTTGACCAACTCCCATTGGCTGCCGAAGAGATATCCCAGCCCGCCGTAGCCGATGATCCACACGGTTTCACCGAGAAAATCAAATAACAGGAATTTCTTGAAGGGGAAGCGTGTTGTCCCTGATAACAGGTTGACGGGCAGTGCAATGGCCGTCACCAGAAAGCGCGAAAAGAAGATGGACAACGGTCCCCATTTTTGAAAGGATTGCTCTGCTTGCTGCCATTGTGGAGTTCCACTGAAGCGTTGCAGGACGTACTCGCGGGCATAGTATCCCAGCGAATAACTGATGCTGTCACCGATGACCACACTGACCAGGCTGATCAGGATCGCGGTGTGCCAGGGCAAAATTCCCTGACGGGCGAATGCGCCCGCCGCAATGACGATCAATGTGCAGGGCAGGGGAACGCCCAGCCCGCCAATGAAGACAATAATTCCAAGCAGTGGTACGCCATAATTGATGACTTGTGTGAGGAGATAATCGGACACGGTTCAGCCTTGCGGAATTTCTGGTGGTACTGGCGTCAGTGGTGGGACGGGTGTCAACGGCGCATCAGGTGGCGGCGCGGATTGATGCGCGAGGATGGCAGCCTGAACAAGCTGTGTGGCGAGTCCATCTGTATCGGGGAAAAATTCATCATTGATCTCTTCAAGACTTTTATCATGATTATCTTTTGGCGAAATTCCGAGCGCGTCAAAGATGACCTTCTCTGGCACATAATACATACGTGCAATGAATGGGACGGTCATCCATTCGCGGATGAGCTGGACATCGGTTTCAATTTGGTCGGGTGGAGGCGGACGATGCCCATTGAATTTTTTGAAAGCGTGAAAAGCGCGTAACCCAAAGAACGCAATGATCGCAATGCCTGCCAGAATGAATGCGAGGTTGGTGATATTTTTCTTTGTCATGTTTTTTCCTGTATTGCATTATTTTACATTTGAATGTGTATAAAACAGATAAGGAAATCGTGTGCTTTTATAAAAAGGACGACCTGATGAATTCAGACCGTCCTTTTTATCGTTTTTATTTTGTTTGATATTGGCTGAAGGCAGGGGGATTAATCCTGCCATTCCAGTTCGAAATCACCAACGAAAACGGTATGGCCTTCCAGAACGCCTTGCTTGCGAAGGGCATCGTCCACGCCGAGTTTGGTCATCATCTTTTGGAATCTACGCACGGAACCATCATGTTCCCAATAGGTCATCT